>QHRA01000267.1 GCA_003221295.1 Verrucomicrobiota bacterium
ACGGTCGTTACATTCCGCACAAAGACGAGTTCCAAAAATATTATCAGCCCGATCTCGCCGCGCTCGTCGGCCAGAACGAGGCACCGCTCGGTTTTGCCTTCGGCTATCATTGGCAAAAAGAGGATGGTCTCCTCATGCTGGCTACGCGCGAAGCTCTACCCGCGCTCCCGGCCGAGGAGCAATCGCAAAAAACGCGCGTCCGAAAATGATCCGCCGTTGGCTTGTCGCATTACGATGAGTTTGAGCGACGGAATAACGTAAAGACGTTGTCCCTCCGAACCAATGCAGGCGACCAGATCGTCAGGGGCATCCCGGCAGATACAGGCATCATGCCAATCCTGGTTTTGCCATTTCGGAATCAGCATCTGCTCGAAATCGAACTCGCGCCCATTGGGGGCAGCGCGATTGTTCCACCAGCCGAGCGAAAAGGCACGATTCGCTGTGGTTCCGCGCCAGCATTGCGCGAGCGAATTCCGTGAGATAAGCGGCGCGCCATTCGCCAAAACAAGCTGACCGAGTTTCACCCATTGTCTTGGACTCAGAATCCAACCAGTAGCAAGGAGAGGGTCGCCGGCGCGATCGCCCAGGTAGCGTTGCGAGCGAAGACCAAGACGATGCAAAACCCGACGCTCCAGATAATGAGTTGGCGAATCACCGCGCAATTTTTCCTTCAAGACTTGATGGAAAACCTGGAGCGCGGCTGGTCCATAAATAAACGCCCTTCCCGGCTCCGCCACCGCCCGTGCGCGCATGGCGGCAGCATCACGGTCTCCTGATTGCGTTTCATGCAGGAAAAACTGCGGCTCGAGTCCGGAATCAAAATCGAGTAATTGCCGGATCGTCATTTGCGCTTTTCGCGGATCATTTCGCCAACTCGTAATTGTCTCGGCGACGCGTTCATCGAGATTGAGTAAACCATCTTCCGCCGCTGCCAGCGCCGTCAGATCCCAAAACGCTTTCGTGCCACTGTAAATTTTGTGCGGCGTTTTCGCGTTCTGTTCTAATAGCGTCCGCCCATCTTGAATTGCCAGAAACGAAGCGCCGCGATGCCGAACCGAATATTCAGCCGCCGCGCTTACTGCGGCTGGGTCGAGCGAAGTAATTGCGCTAGCTGAACGCGCTAGCGAAAGCAGCAATAGCGCACCGAACTCAAGGCGTCGCCGGCAGACGGGTCGAGGCCTGGGCGAAAACATAGCGCCAGCGCCAGCCAGTCGGAGTCCGAACATAGGTGTCGCTAAACCAAAGCCTATAGTCGAACGGTTTGCCATCTTCGGTTCCCTTTGCCCACAACAGCGCGGTAACAACTGCGGTGTCGCCCCAGACCCGCACTTTCCGGACGCTATCCTCTTGATGTTCGTAAACCGTGCGCTTGCTCCGCGCTTCCTCCAGCAAATCAGCTTTCGTGTGGGTTTTTCCCAGACCCGTCACCAAAACAAAGTCGTCCGCCAAAATGCGATCCATCGTCGCAACATCGTTCTGCTTCACCGCAGCCTGATATTCGATATCGAGCGCCTCTACCGCTTTCTCGTCATCTGCCGCGGATCGCGCCTGGGTGGTCGGTTGCATCGTTATCAGTATCCAAATTGCAAGCGCCAAAGCGCGCGTAGCGTACTTCACTTGGCACCAGGCGATGTCAGTCCGTTGATCTCGCTTCCTGCTTTCCACCGCCATCAACAATCATCCATCAACCATCACTTCTCTCGGCTTTCGTCCTTCTTCGGCGTCATGCAGGTCCACCCAGGTCTGGATCTCGTCGCGATTTTCCCAACCCGCTCGCTTCTTCGCCTCCATTAAGTCGGCGCTGCCTTCATCCCGCCATCCGCGCTTGGCGAGGAAGGCATTCCAGATGGCAATTTCTTCCTCGCCTGGCCTTCTGCCGTTGGCAAAACACCACTCCAGGATTTCCTCGTCCGAGCCGCCCTCAAGCGTTCGCCTGGCTAGCTCATCGTAATTCACCCCCAACAATCTGGTGCAGCGCGCATCGAAGAAAGTCGGATCTTCCACTCCGCAAAAATATCCCGGTGCCAGTTTACCGGCAGCATTGAGCCTGATTTTGTCCAGCATTCGGGCGAAATAGATGAGACCTTTCGTCTCCTGATAATCCGTGCATGGAATTTGATCCTGCATTGCACAAAAACCTCTCGCGGTGTGCTAAAGTGTCAACAGTCCACTTACGCCCGTAGGACCAGACCACTTTATAAAGTTGTTGATCGGATACTCTCTTTTCTACAAATGGAGCGCGGAACACAGACTTTCCAGTCTGTGCGCCCAGCGGAGTTGCACTCCGCTGTCAGGAAAAAGAGATCATTCGAACGTCGACTAACAAACCTTGAAACCGGTAGTAAATAGAGCACGCACAAAAAAACGGAGACGGCGCTCAATCATTGCCTTCGAAATGATTCGGCTGGTCCGGCATTCAGCTGAACCGCTGCATCAGCAGCTTTATCGGCAAATTCGCGATGAATTAGTCTCCGGCAGTTTTAGTAATAACTCCTCCCGTCTTCCCTCTTCTCGCGCACTTGCCGCTGATTTAGGGATCTCGAGACTCACCGTCAATCTCGCCTTCGAAAAGCTCCATGCGGAAGGTTACCTTCGAACCAGAATCGGATCGGGCACATTCGTTGCCGATTCTCTGCCGGAAACTTTCCTGAGCCCGCGCCGGCCGAAAACGCAACTGCTGATCGAACGTCCACCCCGCCTTTCCCACCGGGTACGGAACATCCCGGATAAACGCGCTGGAAAACAGTTTGATTTTGGAATCGCCGGACCGCCTGGAGTTTCCTTTGTTCCAGCGTTGGTGGCGCTCGACGAATTTCCCATAGAAATTTGGGAGCGCCTCCGAGGACAAGTCCTCGCGAATAAGGGCGCTCATTTGCTCCAATACGCATCGAGCCGCGGTGACCCTGACCTGCGCAAAGCGATCGCAGCTTATTTGTGTGATTACAGAGGCGCGCGCTGTCATCCGGACCAGATCATTATCACTGCTG
>QHRA01000268.1 GCA_003221295.1 Verrucomicrobiota bacterium
TCCAGCATTACCCACTCACACCAAGGCGGAACACACACCGCCGGAATCGACGCAAGTAATTCGAAGCGGCACATCCTGCGTTTTTTCTCGGAACAAGAGAGCGACCACTGCCTCCTGAGCATTTCGCTTTTCCGTTGTGACGGCCTGCGTGTAAGTGTCGAGAGTCACGCGAATCGTCGAATGGCGCAGCAGCTCTTGCATGATCTTCAGTTCTGCACCGGTAGATCGAAGCAGCGTCGAATAGGTGTGGCGGAAAGTATGCCAGCCAATTCGTTTGGCGATTCCCAGCTTTCGCGCGATAGGAAGAATATGGCGCTGCATGATTTGCTGTGCAAGGTAAGGCCTGCGGCCCTGATTCGCCGGACTCGCGAATACCCAACTTTCTGACGATTGATACGGCGTCTGCCCACGCCATTCGCGAAGAGCCTTCATCAGATCATCGTGAGCCGGCACAGGCTTCTGTGAACTCTCTGTCTTACAAACGCCAATAACGTTCTGCACGATCGAGCGCGTTACGCAGATCTGCTTACCTTGGAAGTCCACGTCTTTCCATTTCAACGCGAACAGCTCGCTCCTTCGGAGGCCCGTGGTTACTGCAAGTAGCACCAACGTGCGTTCTCTATAATAAAGCGAAGATTTGCAAGCAATCCCTGGACTTCATTGGTGGTCAGGATATCTGGCGCGGTGCGACGTTTAGCGCTCTGCCGGACCCACTCAATTGTGTTACGGTCGCAAAGGTCGTGACGACGTCCGTGATTGAACAACAGGCTCATCACATTTCGTATTTTGCAGCGCGTTCCTGGAGCCCGGTTCAGAGACTTCAGCCACGACTCAACTTCCACAGCTCGAATTTCTAGCAAGCTGTACTCGCCCCAGCGAGGCTCGATCCATTTTTCCAAGCAGCCCGCGTATGCCTTCTTAGTTGAATACGCGATACGTGGATTTCGATCGGCAAGCTCTCGCTGCTGAAAGCGCCGCGATAGATCGGCCAACGTGATCGATTCGCGCCTAATCCGAATGTCGTTTATGTTGATTTCGCTTCTCAGCCCAGTCACTATCTTGCGCGCTGACGCAATATTTTTTAGCTCTTCGGCAGTTCCGAGCACGATACGGCGGTGTATTCTGCGTCCGTCTGCTCCAGCTTCCCGCCACCTGAAACACCACACGTCCGGCCCTCGCGTCCTCCGTTCAACTGTCACACTTCCGTCCTGCATAGCCTCGCCCCCTTTTGGCTGCACAACTGAAACAGGGAGTTATGCTAATGGGAGCGATCAAATCCGCGTAGGTTGGTGAGCTCGAAGATGCGGTTCAACGCTGCTTTGCGGCGGCAGTAGTCTTCCAGTTGATAGGCGAGGTTGTTAGCCAGTTTCTGACCTTCGCCCGGCTTCAGTGCTGTGGAAGCTGAAACTGCTCCCGACAGTCAATTACCTTGAGAGATCGGGCGCGCTGGCTGAAAATTCTGCGACCTGACGCGCGATGATTCCATCATGTGTTCTGAGATACACTGTCGAATAACGGGTCGCCTTCTTCGAAAACTACATGAGCGGAAATGGTGATGACAATTTGGTTCCTGGGCCGGCGCAAGATGCACGGGCGTCCTTACAGCGACAAAACGAACGCCTGCAATTGCTCCTGAACCTGACAAGCCGTATCACCTCGAATCTCGACCTGCGCGAAGTGCTGCGCGCGATTTCTGCCAACTTTCGCGAGCTTATGCGCTGCGACGGAGCCGGAGTCTGGTTGCCAGGCGAAGAAGCAGGAACGTTCAAGCTATATGCGTTCGATGCGTCCAGCAGTAAGGGCTTCGCCAAGGAGGAGGTGATCATCACTCTGCCCGAGGACGATCCCGCCAGACGAGCATTTGAGACGATGAAGCCGATGGTCGCCACGGTTGACGAGATCGGTTGGCCCGGCGGCGGCGAGGGGTACAGACTCGCAGCGGCGGAAAGCGTGAAGAGCGCATGTTTTATCCCGCTGGTGAATCGCGGCCGTGCGCTGGGGGACCTGATGATTGTGCGTTTAACAGAGGGAACCTTCCCGGCCGAAGACGTCGATTTCCTCAGCCAGGCCGCGGGCCAGATCGCAATTGCGATCGAAAACGCCCTTGCCTACCGTGAGATCTCCGAACTGAAGGACAAACTCGCGCTGGAAAAGCTCTATCTGGAAGAAGAAATCCGCTCGGAGATGAACTTCGCAGAGATTGTCGGGAAGAGTTCGGCCCTGCGCAAAGTGCTGAAGCGAGTGGAAACCGTGGCTCCCACAGATTCCACCGTGCTGATCTACGGGGAGACCGGCGCCGGGAAGGAACTCATCGCGCGCGCGATTCATGATTTCAGCCCGCGGAAATCAAAGGCCTTCGTGAAACTCAACTGTGCTGCCATACCGACTGGCTTGCTGGAAAG
>QHRA01000248.1 GCA_003221295.1 Verrucomicrobiota bacterium
GGACGGATTTCGATCGCGCGCCGATATTCGGCGAGTGCTTCATCGATCTCTCCTTTTTCGATGTAGGCACCGCCCAAATTGTAATGCGCGTCGACATAATCGGGCCAGATATCGATAGCGCGGCGATAGTGCGCAATCGCTTGGTCGAGTTGACCCTGATTCTTCAGGGCCAGCCCGAGATTATATTCTGCCATCCAGCATTTTGGGTTTTTTGCGAGGGTGGCCTGATAAAGGGTGATGAGATCGTGATACTTCGCGCTTTGCTGAAAGGTCTGTGCGCCAAGGATCAATAAGATACCCAACGTCGCAGCCGTTTGGATCGGTAGCCGGCGGATCGCAATTTTTTCCATGGCCGTGACAATGCCGGCACCCGCCAGGGCCAGCGGCCCCATGCTGGCGAGATATTGGAAATGATCGCTGACAAAGCTGTAGCGAAAGAAATAAACATCAAAAAAATCGAGCACCGGAAAAAGGCAACAAGCAGCGCGACTAACGGGATCCAGGCAAGCCAACCCGATGAATTAACGTTCCACCGCGGATAGATGAAAATTAGCGGATGTGGCCAGATGAGCTTGAGTAGATAAAACCAAATGGCGTCGGCTGAAATAAGAATGCGCTGAAGAGGCGTCTGCACCCATTCCGCTCCGGTGGCGTGGGAGTGAAATTTCTGTTCCCAGATTGTCCATCCGCTCGCCAGCAGCGAAATTAGAAGGAAAGGGAGAAATAAACGCAGGTCGCGCTGCTTGATTCCGCCTTCGCCCCACCACAGGCAAAGCGCCAGCACCACCGGCAGCATTACGGTGGAAGGTTTGCTCGTGATCGCGGCGACAAAAAAGAAGATTGTCAGCCAGTAAAAGATTCCATTTTGCTTGCGATCGCGTGCTTGCAAAAAGCAGGAAATAGCTAGCAGATAGAAGAAGGCCGACTGGGTGTTCTTCATTTCGGTGATCCACGCGACCGATTGTACCAGCACCGGATGCAATGCCCACATTGCCGCTCCCAGCCAAGCGCCGCGCACCTGCAGTTGCACGAGAACCCGCCAAAGCAGCAGCCCCGATGCCGCATGAAATGCGACGTTGAGGATGTGATAGGGCAGGGGATTTAGCCCGACAAAATGATGAAGAATCCAGAACGTCGTAAGGACAAGCGGGTAATAAACTGCGCTCGCGCTTGTCCAGATGTCGCCCAGGCCGAGCGGTCCGACGATGCAGGGATTTTGTGTCAGATGCGATTCATCGTCCCAGATGAATCCGGCAGCGCCAACGCGCACGTATGCCAGGAAGACCAGGAGCAATAGAAGGAGCACGCCAACCAGACGCACCCACCATTGGACAGCACGCGTTTCACCGAAGGTCATCGTGTCATTGATCGCGTTGCCGTCGCGCCTTTGTCAACGCGATGTTCGGTAGTCAGGTCGACAAAAAAATTCAAGCCAATGCGGCCAAAATTTCTGATCCTGGCAATTGCTTTGTCAGGGGGCGTGGGTTTGTCTCTTCTGCCGGTAAGTTGGCAAATCATCGGCTAGACGAATCCAAGGCAACCGGTCCTCAACCCAAGTGTGATCGGCTGGCGTCACTGCCGTCGGCTGGTCGAAGCTGCAAACGGTGACATCTATCTCGTCAGCATCCGGTCTCGCGAGGAAGGTCAGTGGAGTACCACAATCCGGACAGAACGAACGCAAGCGTCCGGCCCATGGCAGCTCTCTCGGCTGTCCGGTAGTAAACCTAAAGCCACTCCGGCTGAACGATGCCCACGTCACGAAGGGTGCGCCACTGCTGCGACGGCAATCTAAACAATGGCAGTGGGTGATATTGTAAGGCTGCCCGGTCGCCTCATATCGGATCGAACCACACAAACAACCACCGGCGATAGCGTTTGGATTCATGCTTCTTTTCCCGAGTACCCTTTTCTCATTAGTCGACAAGAGACATTCCGTTTCATTACCTATACGCTCGAAGGGGTCCCGTTAAACAGCTTTGTTGGACAGATGATTAGTATCAAGAGCGAGGAGTGCCGCGATGCTTCGTCCGAATTTTAAAGCGAGGTGGTGCGCGATGCAGGGTTCGAACCTGCGACTTCTTGCGTGTGAAGCAAGCGCTCTACCACTGAGCTAATCGCGCCAATTTCCAGTCAGAGATTAGCATAAAACTGGATCGTCAAAGACCGAAACTTTATAGTGCAGCAGGCAGGAATGCCTGCCTTACAATTTCAGAAAGTTGCTGAATGAAACAGACCGCAGGCCTGTTTAGCGCACACGCTTAATGGCTGTGTTACTCACGGACGCAGGCGATGCGAATAATATGAGCAGCCGAGAGGCAAGAGCAAAAGGTCCGCACCTTAAAATTCGCCTGTAGTTGGTCTCCTCGCGTTGAATTCACCTTCTCCAAGCTCTATGATCCTTGGTGTTTCGGCGAAGCCTGATCCTAGCCGCTTGTTTGCTTCTGGTGGGATTCATTGGCTGGCTTGACTACGTTTCCGGTTTCGAGAACTCGCTTCTCATCTTTTACCTGGCACCCATTGCAATCGGAACGTGGTTTCTCGGTATTTGGTTCGGCATCGTCGTTGCCATCTTCTGCGTCATCGCGACCGTGCTTGCAGACCTCGCTGCTGGCGTTCCCCGCGTCCCTGTTTGGAACTGTGGGACCGCTTTCGTGGCCTACCTTGTTTTTATTTTTCTTCTCCGCCGATGGCATTCGTTGCTGAATGAAATGCATCTGCGGGTAAAAGAACGTACTGCCGATTTGCAACGCGAGCTCGCTCGAAGACAGCAATTAGAGAAGGAGATTGCAGTGGTAGCCGAAGAGGAGCGCAGTCGGGTAGGACGTGAACTACACGACAGCCTCGGACAACATCTTGCGGGGACAGGGTTACTGGCGCAGACCATCGCGAATCAGTTGGAGAAGGAGAATAGTTCTATCCAACCTACTGCCAGAAAGGTGGTGAGACTGATCGACCAGGGGATTGACCTTACCCGAAAGATTGCCCGTGGCCTGTATTCCTCGGAGCTGGATGGCGATGGCCTCTTTTCTGCCCTGGAATCGCTCTCCCGGTCAGTCGCTAGTAATCAAGTAAAGTGCGAGTTCGAGCACAGCGGCAAGCCGCCTCCTTCCAAGGAACTGGCAACCCAAGTTTATTGGGTGGCGCGCGAGGCCGTTACCAACGCGCTCAAGCACGGCCAGCCACGGCATGTCCGAATCCACTTGCAAACTACTAGAGATTATCTTCGGCTAAAGGTCGAAGATGATGGTCGCGGTTTGTCTCAAGCCACGATGAAGGATGGGATCGGTTTAAGAGTGATGGCTCAGCGGGCGGAAATTGCCGGTGGAACATTGCGAGTAGAAAAGGCAGCGCACGGAACCGTCGTGCACTGCGAGATACCACTTGTCGAAGACTAGTCCGGATCCGTTCTCTGCTGGGTCGAACAATCATTACCCCCGTGCCGCGCTCGATCCTAGGTGTGCATGTCTCTCGTCGACGAATGACGAAGCACGAATGACGAAGCACGAAGGAATGACGAAAGAATGACGAAGTCCGAATGACCTGCGGCACGCTCAGGGCCTGGAGTTTGCCGAGCGGCGGCCCCTAGCATCCTTATCTGTGTCGGGCAATGCCTGACAAAAGGATCACGCAAGCAGATATCATCTATTGCAAGTATTCGACTTCTGCCCATAACTACTCAAATGGAAAAGAAGAATCGGTCCCGCGTCCTTATTGTGGACGATCATCCGGTCGTACGCGACGGGCTTAAGAATTTGATCGAGCAGGAAGAAGACCTGACGGTTTGCGGGGAAGCGGCGGATGCAGCGACTGCCCTTACGACAATTCCCCAAACATCTCCCGACGTTGCTTTGGTCGACCTCTCCTTAGAACATAGCTCCGGCTTAGAGCTGGTAAAGGACATCAGGAACCAGTACCCGGAACTTCCGGTCATCGTTCTTTCAATGCACGATGAGCTGGTTTATGGCGAACGAGCGGTCCGTTCCGGAGCGCGCGGTTATTTAATGAAAGGCGAAAGTTCGCAGCGCGTAGTATCAGCCATTCGCAGTGTGCTTCAGGGCGAAGTATTCCTAAGCGAGCGGTTAATGGCGCAGATCGCGTCGCGGCTGAGCCATGCAAAAACAACGCGGCCACCGATTGAACGACTGAGCGATCGCGAGCTGGAGGTGTTCCAAATGCTTGGGCAAGGAACGAGCACTACGGCCATCGCGGGGAGGCTCAATCTTTCGATTAAAACCGTGCAAATGTATGTTGCCCGAGCGAAAGAGAAATTTGGAGTAACAAGTGCGCGCGAACTCATGCGCGAAGCTATTCGCTGGGATGAAGCTCAGGTAAGGTGATCGGCAGCGCATGGCCGTGCTAAAAGCGGCAGAAGACTGCCGCAGTCCAAAAGCTGGCGCCGGCTCGCGGCGCCTTCGAAATTCGCGAAGCGTCTTGGAGAGGCCAGCCCTCTGGCGCTTTTGGTCTCGATTGTGTGCGCCGAGCTTCAATTGTCGTGTCGCTTCAAATAAGGGAACGAAGTCTCGGCAAAAAAATCGGGTCGCGCCCTCTCTTTTATAAGAGCGCGACCCGGGAATGAAAGCTACGACTAGTTAGTCGTTCGTCTTGGAGGCACGGTCGCCTTCTTTGATTGCATCCGCTTCGCTGATGTATTTACCCTGCTTGGTCTTCCCATAAAAGCGTGAGCCTTCCTTATGATAGATATGGCTTTCGGTATTCACCCATACCATTCCGTGACCACCGCCTGGTGCCGGTGTAGCATTAGCCTCGGCGGAACCTGTGGTGGTCGTTGCTGCCGGACTAGCTGTCGGTTTCGGCTTGAATAGTGAGCCGATCGAGAACGGCTTGGCAGGAGACGCTGACGCTGCCGGCGTAGCTGCGGGTGATGCGCCTGCTTTCTTGCGAGCGTGACGTTCCGCTGGCGAAGCCGATGCCGCCGGGCTTGCGCTTGGTGCCGGCGACGCCTCAGCTTTCTTATGTCCGCGCGTTTTCGCCGGGGAAGCCGACGCTTCGGGACTGGCCGCTGGTGCCGGCGACGTCTCGGCTTTCTTGCGTCCGCGCGTTTTCGTCGGCGAAGCAGAAGCTTCAGGGCTACTGGCTGGGGCTGGCGAAGTCTCAGCTTTCTTCTTACGGACTTTTTTAGCGGGTGAAGCGGATGTTTCGGGGCTGGCGTCGGGCGGTGGACCGGGGCTTTGCGCTTCAACTAAAGAAGCGCACGCAAAAATAATTATCGATAAAAGCAAAGCACGTTTCGTAGTCATACACGCAGGCTAGAGGCGTGCCCGGACTTTCGTCAATGCTAATGTGAAACGAACCGCTCAACTGGTCGTAGATGCCGGTGGTCTGTTTTTCAGCAACAAAGCAGCGACCAGTCCGACGCAGAGAAAGCCGATAATTTCAATAGACATGTAGGCAGCGGTGTAATTGGAAGGAAAGCCATACCAGTTCCAGTAGGGAATGTTCGTGGTGATTGCCGCAAGAATTCCGGTGACGAGAACGAAACCGATCCGGCCGCCGAAACTTTCAATCCTAGTCTGCGTAAGAAGGAAAACAACAAGGATGGCTTCGAGAAGTTCAGTCGCAAACTCGATGCCCAACAACTTGCCAAATGTAAACTCTCGGGTTGGATGATAAAGCAACATTCCTGAGGGACCGCTGGCGGCTTTTTCCATGGCGCGTTTGATCGCGTCGCTTTTTTCCTGCCGCGTTGCGTTCGGGCCCGCCTTGTGTCCCGGAAAGTGGTAAAGGCCGCGAGCGTCGCCAAGGTTTGTTTTTAAAGCATCGAGCATCGCGGCTTCATCCTTAAACTCACGCATCCCCGCTTCACCGAGCGGCAACAAATCATGCGCGATGAAGCTCCAGATAAACATTGCGATTCCACCAAGAATAGCTGCGAGAAAAGCACGAGTCGTCATAATGACTCTGCGGATTGCCAGTTTCTGAAACCAATTGCAAGTCTAACTTCGCGGTAAGCCGGCGATAAGTGAATCGCTAAATTGTTGAATTGTTTCAAGCGACGTCCCGTTTTCTGTGGGGTTCGCCCCGGCCCACTGTGGCGTGGCGATCAACGGGTGGGATTCCAGCTGTGCTCCAGCCTCGCCGCATGATGACCTGTTGCGACCAAACGCACTACCGAGAATTGGGAGTGGTTAAAGTGTGGTCGGGTACGTTTCGGGCAGCTCACCGCGGTCCCATTGGGAGGTGCGTTCAAGAGGCTCTAGCGCCTTGGTTTGATCGATGTGAATGATGACGTCGAATTGCGCCGGCAATCGTACTTCGAAGTAATGACTGAGACGCTCCGTTTGTGGTCGGTAAATCACGCCGATGGCGCGCTGCAGCCGCTCCCTTTGCAACAAATCGTTAGCCCTGTTGCGCTCGCGCAGGTCAATCCAGAAAGTCGGCTGATCAGTAGCGTGAAATAGTTCCTCGTAACTGCCGGCCAGGGCTGGGCGCACGTGCTTACGTTCGGCAGGCGCGCCCCAGTCCGATGCGGCCGTAACCGTCCCCCCATAGGTGCTGAAGCCGATGGCGAAGGCGCGCTCGCCAAAGCGTTCGCGGACGAGCTGGCCAATATTAAGCTCGCCGCGCGCGTGCATTTCTGTGGCTCGGGCATCGCCCAGATGAGAGTTGTGCGCCCAGACAACAACTTTGGCCTGACCACTGTCGAGGTGACTAAATAGCTCACTCAACGTTTCGAACATGTGTTGGTCACGCAAGTTCCACGAACTGGCGCGACCGTGAAACATGGCGCGATAGTAGCGTTCCGCATTCATAACCAGCCGTGCGTTCTGCTCTGCGGAAAAGAATTCTTCCTCACCAATGTGTCCGTCGCGCTGGATGAATTCGGCGTATTTTCGTCGCAATTCCGTTAGCTGTGCTACGACATCGTCTTCGCATGGCTCCGCTCTGCCGGCGACAGTGGCGAGCCCATAATGCTGCGGATCTTCGCCAAAATGATCGAAACAAGCATAGCGCTGACGGGCCCGGCGCGCCGCGGCGGGATCGATTTTGTCGAGATAATTGAGCACCGCTTCGATCGAAGTATGCATGCTATAGAGATCGAGTCCGTAAAAGCCGGCAAGATTGTCTTTATTGTGCGCATTCCATTGTCGCAGCCATTCGATAAAATCCACGACAACAGTATTACGCCACATCCATGAAGGAAACCGGCGAAAATCGTTGAGGGCTTCGCTGGCTCGCTTGTCATCACTGCGACCGGTGACAAAGCGGTGAACACGAAAACTGTCTGGCCAATCTGCTTCCAGAGCAACGGCGCGAAATCCTTTTTCTTCAATTAATCGACGAGTAAGGGCAGTACGGATCGCGTAAAACTCATGCGTTCCATGTGAGGCTTCGCCGATGAGAACGCATTGTGCCTCTCCAGCCATTTCTACCAGCGAGTCGTAGTCCGGATTCGTGGTAAGCGCGCGTGCGGCGCCGGCAATTACGGCGGCCTCGTTATCAAGCGCTGTTTCCATGCCAAAAGCCCACCTCGTATTTGCTTCGCGCTTCCGAGAAAAGGTGCGTGCATGTCATCCGAGGGAAACATAATTGTGCGTTTCCGGAGAAAAGAGGCAGAATGCCTGTCTGGCGCACAGACTTGGAAGTCTATCTTCCCTCGCGGCCGAGCGATCTGGGTAATCCGCCGTTTAGAATCTTGGTTCGTTCTTGCCGTCATGGATTCAGCTTAGCTCACCACCGATTTCGCGTAACTGACGGGCCCTTGTTGGGCTCGCAGGAGGTCCCCCTGCAGTTCAAAAAAAGGGACCTGTCCTGCGCCGCCGCGGTGAAACGCTTCAACCTTGTCGAGATAACGAATTGGTCTACCCTAAAACGGGATGCCGTTCTTCGAAGTAACTAATTTACTGCGGTTCGTTGTCTTGATCGCAATCCTTTCTTTGGCTGCTGCAGCTCGGCCGCCGATGAAGGCGATCGTGATTCATTCTTCTGGGGGGCCGGAAGTATTGAAGTATGAAGATGCGCCGCGACCGGAGCCGAAAGATGATGAAGTGCTCATTCGGGTGATGGCTGCGGCAGTTAATCCGGTTGACGTTTTTATTCGCGAAGGCCGGAGCAACCAGTTTCCTCTCATCCCCGGTATGGATGTAGCGGGTGTGGTAGAACAAGTTGGAAACAAAGTCACGAAGTTTAAACGAGGTGATGCCATCTACGCCTATCTCAGTTTTGATGAGCAAGGAGGTTATGCCGAGTTTGCGGTGGCGAAACAAGATCATGCTGCGCTCAAGCCCAAATCGATCGATTTCGAACAGGCGGCAGCCGTCCCGCTTGCGGCAACTACGGCCTGGCAAGCGCTGATCGAGAAGGCCGGGCTTACCGCGGGACAAACGGTTCTTATTCACGGCGGCTCCGGCGGGGTAGGGACGTTCGCTGTGCAAATCGCCAAAGCGCGCGGCGCCAAAGTTATCGCGACTGCATCTACCGCAAACCAGGACCTACTTAAACAGCTTGGAGTAGATCAGCCGATCGATTACACCACCACTAAGTTTGAGGACGTAGTTAAGGATGTCGATGTCGTTC
>QHRA01000008.1 GCA_003221295.1 Verrucomicrobiota bacterium
TGGTACACTTGTGTTCCCAAGGCGTCGAGGTTGTCGGCGTTCGGATGCAGCGGAGCGAGTAGTGCAGCAGCACGCGGCAGATCGCCCTCGGCTTGTGCGATTGCCGCCTTATACGCGAGCGTATCCACGTCGTCGGGCGTGATGTTGAGGACCTGATCAAACTTTCGCAGTGCTTCGGGGAAACGACGATGCTGGAAATAGGTAACCGCGTGCTGGGTGAGTAGGTGAAGGTTGAGCGGGTCGAGCCGTTCGGCTTCGTTGAAGTACGACTCGCTCCGGTCCCACTGGCCTCGCCTCCGCTCCAAATAGGCCAGCGATTCAAGAATCCGGCTGCTATTTGGCAGGAGCTGGCGTGCTTGCTCAAAGTAACGCACCGCGGTGTCGTAATCCTTCAGGCAGGCGTAGTGGTAATATCCCTTGGCATGCAGTGCCTCGCCGAGATTGAGTTGGAGAGCCAGCGCGGTTTCGGCTGCCTCCCGCGCCTCTTCCCGGAGGGCGACCGTTGGTTGAAGAGCCTGGTTGCGGTAGCTGGCCGCATCAACGTATGACAGCAGCGCCCAACCAAGCGCGAACTTCGGGTCCAACCGCACCGCTTCTTTGAGATATTTCTGCGCGCCAAGGGCGTTGGTGGTTGTGTCGGCAGTTTTCAGTGTATAAGCCAGACCGCGCAGGTAGGCATCGTAGGCCTCAACATTGTCCGTCGGTTTGGCGGCGATGACTTGCTCTTCCTGACCCGTTAATTTCGCTCGCAACTGGTCGGCGATGGCTTTGGCGACGTCAGTCTCGACCGAAAAGATGTCGGTCAGTTTACGATCAAACGTATCGGCCCAAAGATGGGAATCATTGGCCGCTTTGATCAGCTGCACGTTTACCCGCACGGCATCACCGCTCTTCTGCACGCTACCTTCCACGATGTGGGCAACTCCGAGCTGCTTTGCTATCTCGGGCAGGTTTTCAGGCGCGCTTTTGTAATGCTGCGTGGACGTGCGCGAGATGACCTTCAGATCGGCAATCTTGGATAAGCGCGTGAGAATCTCGTCCTGGATGCCGTCGGCAAAGTAGGCGTTCGCTTTGTCTTCGCTGCGATTTTCGAATGGAAGCACGGCTATGCTTTTTTCCGGCACTGACAATGTCGGTCCCACGCGATTACGGGAAAACATTGCGACGCCAGCGACGATAGCCGCGAGGGTGAGCAACCCTGCCGTGATGGCCGCCCAGCGCATTTGCGTTCTGTGCTTCTTCAGAGCTTGGAACTTTTTCGGCGGTTGCGGATTGCCCACTTGATCCGCGTAAAGGTTCACGATGGTGACGCGCATCCCATGCTTCACTTCGCAGGCGCCAAGATCGTGCAGGAGCGGCCGCCACTGTTCGTATTCTTCGAGATCCTCGGCGACATGCTTGGAAAGCAGAATGTGCCCGACATCCCCGCAATCCATCACCCGCTGCGCGATGTTGAGACCGGCACCGGCGAGATTGGCGTGACGGTTTACATCTATCACGCCGCTCACCGGACCGCTGTGTACCCCCATCCGAAGTTCCAGACGTGGATGCTCTTTAAGGGCGCGACTAATCTCCACTGCGCATTGCGCCGGCGCTTCCAGACTCGTGTAAAAGACGAGCGCCATTCCGTCGCCAGTTGGAATTTTAATTAAGCGATCCAAGGCTTCGGCCTTTTGAAGCTGCTCTGAAGTGCGAACCACCGCATTTAGCTCATCCACCGCGGCGTGTTGCTCGTTTATCGAAAGCTTCGAGTAACCGACGATGTCGATGAACAAGACATGCGCGATCTCAAGCTGGATCTCCTTTTTGACTTCAGCGGGCATCTGGCGATTTCACGAATAGTGCGCAAATCGTTGTCTCACATCAAGCGAGGAGAACCTGGGCCAATCCGCGGCTGATTGCCGCGCCATAGCTTTGCGAGACTCTGTCGAGCCCCTCAGCCTCTCCACGGCGAAAGCTCTTCCTATCGGAATCCTGCGTGTAATGCGTCGTTAAGCCGTTCCGGCCTTTCGCGCTTGGAGCTTTGGACCCTGGCACGCCGTAGTCCCGCGGCTGCCGGACGAAGGCGGCTGTCCGTTCGCTCGGAGCAATCTCTCACTTGCCATTATGGTCATATTATGAC
>QHRA01000249.1 GCA_003221295.1 Verrucomicrobiota bacterium
AAGTTTTTTGGCGAGGCGCTTTGCTGGGCGTCGCTTACATTTGCTTCCAAGTCCCGCATCAAGCCCCGGCACAAAGTTTCTCTTCGCGGGAGTACGAAATCAAAGCCGCCTACCTGTATAACTTCATCAAGTATGTCGATTGGCCCAGCTATGGCGACACTATCTCGATTGGCGTGTTGGGCAATGATCCGTTCGGGACAGCACTGGCTCCGCTTAACGGCAAGATAGTCAAAGGCCGGCGACTTCTCATCAAACACCTCGACTCCGTGCGCGAAGCGCAACAGTGTCAAATCATCTTCGTCAGCTCCTCGGAGAAACAGCGGCTGCAGGAGATATTTGAAAGCTTGAGGTCTGCGCGTGTTCTAACCGTTGGCGAAACGCAAGGCTTTGCGGACGGAGGCGGCATCATCAATTTCATTGAGGAGAATAATAAAGTTCGATTTGAAATTAACGCGGAGGCGGCGCGCCGCACCGGATTGAATATTAGCTCAGAATTGCTCAAACTGGCGAGATTGGTGAAATCATAACTCGGGGCGGAGAAATGCCGGCCTTCCGACAAACAACGATCAAGCGCAAGCTCATCGCGCTGATCATGCTGACAAGCAGCGTCGCCCTGCTGGTGGCGTTCGCATTGATGATCGTGAGTGATTACGTCTCCTTTCGCTCAGGAATGGTGCGAGATCTTCGGACGTTGGCCGATGTGATGGGCACCAGCGCCAGTTCAGCTCTTGATTTTGATGACGAAGAATTTGCGACAAAAACTCTGGCTGGACTTATCGCCACCCCAAACATCACCACTGCAGCTATTTACACCGAGGACGGAAAAGTCCTCGCGAGCTATCTTCGCGATAAGCAGTCCGAGCCGCCTCCAGATAAGCCCGGCCCCGACGGATACGGATTCAAAAACGCTTATTTCACTTTTTTTCGTCCGGGCTACCTGAATTTGTTTCATCCAATCAGAAGAGGCGGAGAACGGATAGGTAGCATTTACTTGCAATACAGTTTGCAGGAAATGAACGCGCGTTTGACGCGCTATGCCGGACTGGCCGGTGCGATCGTTTTGGGCGCAGCCTTGATCGCTTTCCTTTTCTCGTCGCGACTTCAGCGAATTATTTCCGGACCGATTCTTTCTCTCGCGCACACGGCAAAAATTGTTTCCGAGCAAAAGAATTATTCCGTGCGAGCGGAAAAGCGTACCGATGATGAGATCGGTTTTCTAATCGACCGGTTTAACGAGATGCTCGGCCAGATCGAAGAGCATGAGAAGGAAATTCAAGAGGTAAATGAGCAACTGGTGCAATCAGAACAGCGAGCCCGTGCTGCCACTCAGGCCAAAAGCCACTTCCTTGCTAACATGAGTCACGAGCTGCGTACGCCGCTCAACGCAATTATTGGATACAGCGAGATGCTTCAGGAAGAAGCGCAGGATTCGGGTCAGGAGAGTTTTATTCCCGACCTCAAGAAGATCAACCGTTCCGGGCGGCACTTGCTCGACCTAATCAACGACGTGCTCGATTTGTCCAAGATCGAAGCAGGCAAAATGGAACTTTATCTCGAGACTTTCGATATTTCGAACTTGCTCGAGGACGTTAGCACTACCGTTCAACTGCTTGTGCAAAAAAACTCGAACGTGCTTGAGGTGCGGTGCCCTGCAAATCTCGGCGCGATGAGGGCTGACATGACGAAGGTCCGCCAATCCCTGTTTAACCTTCTTAGCAACGCGAGTAAATTTACTAAAAACGGAAAGATCACTCTTGAAGCAGCGCGCGAAAACTCGCCAACGAAAAGCGATTGGATCGTCTTTCGCGTGAGCGACACTGGCATCGGCATGACTCCGGAACAGCAGGAGCACGTCTTTGAGGCATTTTCTCAGGCTGACGCCTCCACCGCTCGTGATTTTGGTGGCACCGGCCTTGGTTTAACAATCACCAAAACATTCTGCCGGATGATGGGCGGCGACGTCGCCCTAACAAGCAAGCCGGGCGAAGGCACAACCTTTATCATTCGATTGCCCACTGAAGTTCGCGAACCGGAGGCCGAATCTGCCGCCGCTACGAGATCAATTGCCGTGCCACCTGATATGGAAGGCAAGTCTGTCTTAGTGATCGATGATGATGCGGATACGCGCCAGGTGCTCAAGCGCTTCTTAAATCGAAAAGGGTTCTCCGTCGAATGTGCATCCAACGGCGAAGAAGGTCTGCGTTTAGCGAAGGAATTGCATCCCATGGCCATAATATTGGACGTGATGATGCCAGGAATGGACGGGTGGGCAGTGCTTTCCACGCTCAAATCGAAACCTGACCTGAGTGATATCCCGGTGGTTATGCTAACCATCGTTGATGACAAAAATCTCGGTTATACTTTGGGAGCCAGCGATTACATGATTAAACCGGTGGATCGGGAACGACTGACGGAGATTCTCGCGAAGTTCCGTGACATCTCGTCGCCGCGTTCCGCCTTGGTAGTCGACGATGAAGAAGCAGATCGCAAAATGCTAACGCAAATCTTGGAGAGAGAGCGCTGGAGCGTTATTCAAGCCGAAGACGGAGTCGTCGCACTAGAGCAGGTCGCGAAACACCGGCCCGATTTGATCCTCTTGGATTTGATGATGCCAAGAATGAATGGCTACCAATTTGTCACCGAGCTCCACAAGCACGATGACTGGCGATCCATCCCGATCATCGTAGTGACCGCGAAGGACATGTCCACTGAGGAGCGGATAGCACTCGATGGCTACGTCGAGAAGGTGCTGCCGAAACACGCCCTAACCCAGGATAGCTTGCTCGGGGAAATCCAAGATCTTATCGCAGCGTGCGTGCACGCCAAACAAGCCGTGCAAAACAAACCACTCGTCTAGCCGGCGCCGCAACATTAATCATGGCGAAAATATTAGTAGTCGAAGATAACGAAATGAATCGCGATATGCTTACGCGTCGCCTCCAACGAAGAGGATACGAAGTCGTAATTGCTGTTGACGGCGCAGAAGGTCTCGCGATGGCACAATCGGAATCTCCAGCGCTGGTTTTGATGGATATTAGTCTGCCGGTGCTTGACGGGTGGGAAGCGACGCGGCGGCTTAAGATGGCGCCCGAAACCAAGTCGATTCCAGTTATCGCACTCACCGCACACGCGATGAGCGGTGATCGTGAAAGATGCATCGAGGCAGGATGCGATGACTTCGACACTAAACCGGTCGAAATCGCACGGCTAGTTGGAAAAATTGAGGCGCTTCTTCAAAGATCGAAAATGCAATGAGCAACGACGGACAAGGGTCTGTCTCACCACCTAGGGATGCTGACGACAACCGTGGCGTGAAGAATAAATTTACGGGTAATCTAAAACACGAGCTGCGTACTCCACTTAATCATATCATCGGCTACTGCGAAATGCTGATGGAGCAAGCGCAAGACGACGGTTTGGACATTTTTATTGCAGACCTCGATCGAATTCATTCTGCAGGCGAACAGCTATTAGGTATTATCGATGACCTTTGCGATCCTGTAGCGCATCGAAAAATGGATGAAGCTTCGATGCACCATGATGTTCGTACACCGTTAAACCAGGTAATCGGTTATGCGGAAATGTTACAAGAGCAGGCGAAAGACATGGGGCAGGATTCTTTCGCTTCAGATTTGCAGAAGGTGCATACCGCGGCCAGGCGTTTGCTCGACCTAATTGTACAAAATTTCGCCTCAATTGAGCTCAATTCTGAGGCTGTGGGGAGCGAGTTAATTCCTCCCAAACACCATCAAGCCTTTGCTAGAGACCCCGCGGCGACGCAAAACAAGGTAGTCGGCACAGCGGTGGGCACCGCTTCTTTGCTCGTAGTCGACGATAACGATCTGAATCGTGACATGCTGACGCGACGCTTAGAAAGGCTTGGGTACGACGTGTCGAGCGCCGAAAATGGCATCGAGGCATTGAAGTTATTAAGGGCGGGATCTTTCGACCTGCTGCTCCTCGACATCATTATGCCGGTTATGGATGGTTTTGAAGTTCTCGAGCAGCTTAAGGCTGAACCCCGGCTTCGAGACATCCCTGTGATTGTGCTCTCAGCGTCTGATCAACTTGATCACGTCGTCAAATGCATCCAAAAAGGGGCACAAGATTATCTAAGCAAACCCTTCAATCCCGTGTTGCTTCAGGCTCGGATCGGATCATGTTTGGAAAGAAAGAGGCTCCGCGACCAGGAAACTCTCTACTTGCGGCAAATCGAGGAGGAAAAGCTGCGATCTGATGAATTGCTACACGTCATTCTTCCTCGCGATATTGCGGCAGAGTTAAAGACGACGCACGCCGTTAAGCCACGCCGTTTCGAAAGAGTGGGAATACTTTTCTGCGATATTGTAGAATTTACCGCATATAGCGCCCGACGTGGACCGGAAGAGATCTTGTCACATTTGCAAACTTTGGTGGAGGCGTTCGAGCGACTCTGCCTTAAGCATGATCTCGAGAAAATTAAGACGATTGGTGACTCGTTCATGGCTACTGCTGGACTGGCGACACCACTGGACAATCCAGCACTCAACTGCGTGAGATGCGGCCTCGATATGGTGGCCACTGCTCGGGAGATGCCGGCGAGTTGGCAGGTGCGTGTTGGCGTTCATGTCGGGCCCGTTATCGCCGGAGTCGTGGGGCACAGAAAATATCAATATGATGTCTGGGGTGATGCCGTAAACACTGCTAGCCGAATGGAACAAGCTGCGGCCGCGGGTTCCGTGTGCGTTAACAAAGATACCTGGAACTTAATTGCGGATCGTTGTTCCGGCCGATCGTTGGGTCGATTCGTACTAAAAGGAAAAGGGGAACAGGAACTTTTCGTCGTTGATGCTGTGACGAATTAGCTACAGGCGAAACACGATTGAGTGCTAATTGCCAAGGCGACTTCGCATCCGTGTTAAACGCGTAAAGGAAAAGGTGTGCTCGATCGGGCCGCTGTTTCCGGTGACGAGAACGACCGCTTTTTGCTTATTCATCCGCAGTTAGCGGGCGAATTCTCCTGACGCTTCAAAATTCGGCTCCAATATTTGATCCACTGGATTTCGAGCACGATGAGCACCACCAGCGCGACGAACAGTAACAGAGCGAACAGGATGGAAACGCCGATGATGTAAGGCATTGCCGCTTTCTCGCTCTTCATCATCTCCTGGCACATGTCTGCCATTCGTTTCATCGAATCCATCCCTGCCATTTCATCCATTCCTTGCATTCGTGGAGATGGCGACGGCTGTGCCGATTGGGTTGGTGTGGGCAAAATGTCGGTTTGCGCGACCACAAACGGACAGATGTCCAATCCAGCGATGGTTAAAGCGGTGAGCAGGAATAATTTAGTTTTCATGTAGTAGTTCTCTTCATTGTTAATGCTGATGTTGAAGTCGATGCATATGGGTGAGCTTCCATTATCTGATTACTCCGCAGTGCGGACTTGCTTTCCCCATGAATGGATTTGCGATGGCCGGATCGCTCTGGACCCACTCGCTAAATCTCCACATCTGGCAGTTCTCACATGGTGCAGGACATTGGTTCATTGAACAGCCGATGACATAGTATTCCTTGTGGTTTCGCGCCATTTTAACCGCTTCGATGCTCATTATGCTGAATGCGTCGCGAGCTGGTTCCAGCGAGTTGGCCTTCGATAAGGCCAGCGCGGCTGCGGCAACTTGTCGCCTCTCTTTATAGGAACTGACTAACGCAACAGCCGATCTTTGCGCCAACCCCAAGTCGTCCTGAGCCAGAGCTACTCGAATCGATTCATACTTCTTTAGCATGGCGCGATCCGGCTCTGTGAGTTTGACGGGCAGCAAACTTCTGATGATAACCGCAGCCGAGATCATCACGATTACGAGCGCTGTGCCGAAAACGAGCGTAATGCCCCGGCGATCGAGAATAGCTCCACGTCGGATCTTCTCGAGGAGTGTGTGCCTTCGGCCAGGACCTTGCTTTGCCATATGACCCTTCAGCTCATCGTTACTCGGCCGGTTTCGAATCGCGGTGCACCTGAAACACCGGCTTCACCGGCTCCATCAGAGCCGCATTCTGATCAGGGTTAGCGGCGTTAGCTTTCATTTTTGGTTTCCTTTCATTAATTGAGGTTGAGGTTGAAGGTGGTCATGCCCAGTATTGGGTTCCTGTAAGTTATTTGTTTCTCCAGCGACCAATTGGAAGATGTGGCGAGTTTTTTCTCTAGCATCGTTAGGCGTAGCAGGCGCAATCGCGATGTGGCCGGCGCTCGGGACGCATCTGGTCGCCCCACCGCCACCCGCGAAACGTCATCTGATAGAAGTGATTCATTACGGTGGAAATCTGATCTGCCATGATCGTTTTGAGAGCAACGTCGTCGGCAGCGGTAACAACACGTTGGGCCTAGCGCGCGTCGAGGCGATGAATAGTAAGAGCCGCGGCTCCTCGAAATAGCGACGCCGCAATTACTCAACATACGCGTTAGGGCTGCAGCGCCGTCGGCGCGCCGGGCGATTTCAGCTGCTTTTTCGCGCCTTCGCCGAGATAGAGCAACAGAATCGGCACAATGATTCCAGCTGCCAGCGTCAGTGCCATGCCAGTCTTGTTTTTCACGAAGCGGAACGCCATCACCAAGCCGAGCAACGTGGTAAAGATGAGGCCCACGCTCATGGTGATGACGAGACCTTTGAAAAGGTAAGTCGAGTAATCGCGCATACCCCATGGGAAGTACTGGTCGATGTGAACGGTTGAGAGTCTCTCGATCCACGATTTGCCGAACCCGAGACCCTTGTTGCGATTGACAGTGACCGTCTGCCACCAGCCGGTGGCGATATAGAGCAACAATAGCGGCGCAAAGAAAACGCCGAGGAAGCGGTGCAGTTGACGAAGCCAGCGATTCATAATTCCATTCGAGTCCTAAGCGTAAAGTGAAGCGACAAATTCCGAGTAACCGTTGTACTTCAACGTGGGAATGCGCATATCAGTGCCAATGTCGCGCTCCGTCATTTGCGACCAACGAGGGTGCGGCACATCCGGATCGACATTAGATAAAAAGCTGTATTCGTTCGGCCCCAAATCATTCCAGAAAGTGCGGGGCTGCTCCGCGATGAAATCGATCTTAACGATCGACTTCGGACTCTTGTAACCGTACTTCCAAGGAACGATCACACGCAAAGGCGCGCCGTGTTGTCTGGGCAATGGTTTGCCGTAAATTCCCGTAGTCATCAGCGTCAACTCGTTCATCGCTTCGTCCATGCGCAGACCTTCGTAATAAGGCCACGGATATGCTTGTTCCCGTTGTCCCACCGCTTCTTCCGGCCGGTGAAAGGAAATAAAGCGCACGTATTTCGCCGACGAGAGCGGCGCGCAAAACTCGACGAATCTCGCGAACGGAAAGCCGACCCACGGCACGACCATCGACCAGGCTTCGACACAACGGAGACGATAAATCCGCTCCTCCATTGGAAATCTTGTGACGAGATCTTCGAAGCCAATCTGGAAGGGTTTTTGCACGAGACCGCCGACCTCAAGAGTCCACGGATCGATCGTGAGACCAGATGCAAGACGTGCGACCGCGGCTTTGTCGGTGGTGAATTCGTAAAAGTTGTTGTAGCGGCCAGCAATGCCAGCTGGAGTCAGAGTTCGATCGTCGATTTGGAATTTCACATTGCGCGATGCAGGATAAAGCGCGTCGGAAGCGCGCGCCGGCAGTGGAACGTCCGCCGCTTGGGATGCATTTTCCTTTGAGCCGCAGGCGGGGAACGTGGCCGCAGTTGTAGCGAGGGTTAAAGCTCTAATAAATCGGCGGCGATTCCAAAAAATCGCCTCCGGCGTGACCGCTGATTCTGGCAACGGGTGGTGAAAAGCGCATGCGATATTCATAGCGAAGGTTTCAACGTTTGGCGCTCAATGTGACGGTGGTCTCGCCGCGCCCACGAGGTCCGTCGTAGGAAAGTTTGCCCGCCCAATCTCCGGCCATTCCGACTTTGATCTTCGCTCGGTAACGCCCAGGTGCGCCCGTCGGCTGAATATTTGCGC
>QHRA01000009.1 GCA_003221295.1 Verrucomicrobiota bacterium
TTCAAAATGCCCGACCCAGTTCTGTCGATCTTGTGCGGCGCCATACTTGCGTTCGCTGTGTATGCGCTCCTCAGCGGCCTCGGCGCCATCCTGTTTAAGCGAACTACCCAACAAGAATCTGGACTTGTCCGCCTGATTTATGGTTTTGCGGGGGCAATTGTAGGATTGTTTTTCGGTCTCTTTCTGCTTTGGCTGACTGTTACAAGTGTCCGAACCGTCGGCGCGCTGGCTGAAGGGCAAGCTGGTGGCTGGTCCGGTGCCGCGGCGCGCAGGGCGCGAGACCCAACTTCGCATGCTCTCGACGTGCGCCGCCGTTTTCTTTCGGAATCGGACGATGGCATGCATGCCGTCGCGACGTCACTGGCACGCCTGAAGAACTCACTGGAACTAGGTTTGCTTGGTAGCGTGGTTAAGAACAGCGACCCGATTTCGCCGAGAACCTACGAAGTGCTGGAGAAAGCGGGGAACGTTCTTTCCAGCCCGGAGCACGCGCAGAAATTTTTGGCGTTCCCCGGTGCGCGCGAGTTGAGTGAACACCCAAAAATCGTCGCATTGCGAAGCGATCCAGAAATCGCCGATCTAATTGCGCAAGGGCGGTTCCTCGATCTTCTTCAAAATCCGCGCGTCATTGATGCGTTAAATGATCCGGTCCTCGCGGAGCGCATCAAGAAATTCGATATTCAACACGCCCTCGATTACGCGCTGGAAAAGAGCAACCACGAATAGACACGAATGAACACTAATTCCAAAGGAAGCAGCTGTGACTAGTTTTGGTGATTCATGTTCATTCGTGGTTAATTTCTAACGTGTCTTACGTCACCACCATCGGCTTGGAAGTGCACGTCCAGCTGAAGACGCGTTCGAAAATGTTTTGCGGTTCTCCGGTTGAGTTCGGCGCCGAACCGAATACGCACACCTGCCCCGTGTGCCTCGGTCTGCCGGGCGCTCTGCCGGTGATGAATCATGAAGCATTGCGCATGACAGTTCTCACCGGGCTCATGCTCGGATGCGACATCGCACCCATCTGCAAGTTCGACCGCAAAAACTATTTCTATCCGGACATGCCGAAGAACTATCAGATTTCGCAGTACGACATGCCGCTCTGCACCAACGGCGCCGTCCCGTTGCACGATCTGGCTTACCCGAAGGATGCGCAGAAAAATATCGCTACGCCCGACAAGGAAGTGCATCTCGTGCGTATTCATCTCGAGGAAGACGTGGCGAAGAGCTTCCACCTTGAGAACAGCACGGGAATCGACTTCAATCGTGCCGGTATACCGTTGATGGAGATCGTGACGCAACCGGAAATCAACTCGCCGGAGGAAGCGTTCGCGTTTCTGACGTCTCTCAGGCAAATCTTGATCTACGGAGAGGTCAGCAATGCCGATATGGAGAAGGGACAACTCCGCTGTGACTGCAACGTGTCGGTGCGACCGGAGTCGCAGCCAGAGCTTGGAGCGAAGATCGAGATCAAGAACCTGAATTCAATCAGCGGAGTGCGACGCGCCCTGGCGTACGAGATCCGACGTCAAATTAGTGCACTAGAAAATGGCGAAATCCTCGAGCAAGAGACACGTGGTTGGAACGATACAGCCGGCGCAACGTTTTTGATGAGGACAAAAGAATTCGCGCATGATTACCGCTACTTCCCGGATCCTGACCTTGTGCCGGTAAAAACTGAAGTGCTTCTGGCGGAAGTACGACAGCGGGTGCCTGAGTTGCCGAAAGCGAAACGAGACCGTTTTGTTCAGCAATACCAGGTGAGCCCGTATGATGCTGCCGTACTGGCGAACGATCTTGATGTGGCGCGTTATTTTGAAGCGGCAGCCAAAGCCGCAAAGAAACCGAAGAATGTCGCAAACTGGATTCTGAACGACCTGCAGAACGCTCTTACCAGCGCCGGTAAAACCATCACCGATTGTCCTATTCCACCAGAAGGTTTTGATGAGTTGGTCAATCTAATCGACAGCGGAAAAATCAGCGGCAAGCAGGGTAAAGAGGTTTTCGCGGAGATGTTTGCGAGTGGAAGAAGGGCGCCCGCGATTGTGAAAGAAAAGGGGATCGAGCAACTAAGCGATCTAAGCGCCATCGAAAAATTATGCGACGAAGTAATCGCTGCGAATCCCAAGCCGGTCGCAGATTTCAAAGCCGGCAACATCTCCTCCCTCAATTTTCTTAAGGGGCAGGTGATTAAGTTATCAAAAGGGAAGGCTAATCCGCAGTTGGCCGGCGAAATTTTAGAGCGGAAA
>QHRA01000010.1 GCA_003221295.1 Verrucomicrobiota bacterium
GCGCCTGAATCGAGGACGCCACCGCAAGCGGGACAAAGGATGTTCCAAGACATATCGAAAATGCCGAGTCGCGCGCCGTGCAGAAAAGCCGCAATTACATCTTCCTCATTGAGCTTGTGCCTGGCGGCAAAGGCGATGGCGTTGATACGGCAGAGATCACGGTCCGGCGCATCCTCGATGAGCTTTTCGATCGCGCTTACCGGCTTCGGCTTCGCCGATTGTCGCAAAACAGTGAAGAGGTTTTCGGTTTCGCTGGAAAGTTTCATGTCACAATCAGGTTGATCACCGTGGCAGTTACCGTGTGCCTAGGAAAAACGGAAAGCAAGCGACAGATGCGCCAGTAGTCGAGGCCAGCGTTTGCCGCTGTAGGCAGCGCCTCCCTTACTCTCTATTTCAATGTCTTTGTCGCAATCGTGCAGTCGTTCGATAAAATCCCGCACTGAAAGCGATGGTGCCGACCCAGAGCGAGCTGCCGTTTAAACTTACTCAGCTTTTGGTATTAGCCCTGTTCGTTGTCCTCACCCTTGTCGCCGCGATCAGATTCCGCCCTGAGTCGCTTCGTGTTCAGTAACGATGCCGCGGCACTGGCTCGACGGAGTCTCGCCCTACCAATTGCTTTCGTTACGGTCTCTGGTAGGGCGACGCTTCTGCGGAGCCAGGGCACGGGGTGAAACTCGCACTTTGCTTCGTCCCCCTATAAAATTGGGAAATGAAAAACGCGCAATTAACCGCGGTCGCGAAGTTTCGTGCCTTGCACGAGTCAGGGTGTTTTGTCCTGCCCAACCCTTGGGATGTCGGCACGGCGATTTATTCGGAACATCTCGGCTTCAAAGCGCTCGCTACTACCTCTGCCGGCTTCGCCTTTTCCCGCGGCAGACCAGATGGCGGAGTCTCACTCGACGAAATGCTCAGGCATATTCGTGAAATTGCCACTGCAACACCACTGCCCGTGAATGCCGATTTCTTAAACGGGTTCGCCGATGAACCCGAAGCCGTTGCCACAAATACAAGGCTCTGCATCGCGCAAGGCGTGGCTGGCCTGTCAATTGAGGACAACACCGGCAACAGCGCGGCGGCACTCTACGAAAAAAACCCGGCCAGTGAGCGCATCCGTGCAGCGCGTCGCGCCATTAATGCTTCCGGAATTCCAGTAGTATTGACCGGGCGATGTGAGGCGTGGCTGGTCGGAAGCCCCGATCCACTTCGCGTCGCCCTCGAACGGCTTACCTCTTACGCTGAGGCCGGTGCTGATTGCCTCTACGCTCCCGGCGTCCAGGAACCTAACGAGATTGAGCAGATTGTGAACGCAGTTGCGCCAAAACCGATCAATGTCCTCGTATCCGGTTTCAATTGCCAGCTCACGGTTTCCCAGCTCGCTGATCTCGGCGTCCGGCGCATTTCCGTCGGCTCCGGCCTGGCCTTGGCCGCATGGGGCGCTTTCCTTCGCTCCGCCCAAATCATCAAGAAAGATGGCAGCTTCAGTCTTCTCGCCCAGAACGCGGCTTCAGCCGAGCTAAACGAGTTGTTTCGAGGAAAATCGTAGGTTCCGGCATTCCGCGATATCCACCCGCACCCAACCTTTGCCACGGAGTGGCTGGATAAATCTGCGGAGCGCATGCGCCCTCGCGTGCTGGCGATGGCGCCCTCGCCATCGCGAACTTTTCCCTTCCGGAACATTGCGGCGAGGCGCCGCAATGAGCACGCGAGGCGCGTGCGCTCCCCGGAGAGGAAAGATAGCGGCGCCTTCGTTAATATTAGCCGCGACGGTACGATTCAGCCCGTGCCAACCCTAAACAGACACACGGCTCTGCCGTTTCAACGTGATCTGATATTTAGCCGGGCTAATTGAGAATTATAGGGCAGGCGCTCCCGCCTGCCAGGATTGAATGGTTCGACAGGCAGGAATGCCTGTCCTACAACTGCGACACCTGGTTCCCGACCATTAGCTAAGGCTCTCGCATTTCTTTTGATAGGTCTCGATGAAGGCCGCGATCTTTGAATGAAAAGTCTCTTGCGCGGAGTAGAGAGCGTCAATTGCTTCGGAAAATTCTCGCTGCTTCAGTTCTTCTTCGATGGTCAGACTAAGTTCGGCCAGCGTCTCGATATTAGCGCGGGAATGAAATTCCAAATCCTTGAGCTTGGAGAGAACCGCCAGTGACTTTTCCAAATCACCCGGCTTCTGCTCCGCTTTGACGGTTTCCGCGCTTGCTGGCGCCGGCACGGTTTCAACCGGCTGATTCTGGACCGCACCGCGCGATCTTTTTTCTTTCCCAGGCTTGCCCTTTACCTGATGGTGATGTTTCTCCTGCGTAACCTTCTTGGCGTGAGCAACGTTTCGGGGATCTGACATTCCTACCAATACACCTCTTGCTTTCCATCCGCTCGTACAAATCTCACAACAAAATACTCGCAATCAGTCTGCGTTCTTAGATAAGCAATCGCGGCCCATCCATGCTCTTCAATTCCCTTACCTTCGTTGTCTTCTTCGTA
>QHRA01000250.1 GCA_003221295.1 Verrucomicrobiota bacterium
GAAGCGGCGAGAACGGGCATTACACCTATTTCAGTTAACGGGACGCGCGCGAACTGTCAATCGACGGAGCGTGGACAAGGTGAGGAATGCCATTGTTCAAAAATCGTACAGGCGCACTGATGTGTGCTCGGCGAAACCGCGATTTGAAACCGAGAAAAAATGACGAAGCACCCGCCTTCGCGGCGTGCGGCTCAACGGAGTCTCGCCCTACCATTACTGCTCTCGAAAATCTCGTGGTAGGGCGACGCTCTGCGGAGCCGCGCGTTACTTCAATTCAGCGCGAGATGTCGCTTTGCGAGAGCAGTCGAAAGCCTTCGCCTTGCAAAACCGATGCGGCACACTCTGAATCATCGACATGCATGGCGAGGGCGGCGCGACCATTGGGACGAGTCAGAAGCGGATAACTGAAATGCACATTTACTTCCGCCATCAGCAGTGTCGCCAGGATTTTGATGAACTGAGTGGCGACTTCGCGCAGCTCCACCACCATTAACTCGCAAACCCCGAAAGCGACGTTGTTTTCGCGGAACAACTCTTCTACCCGCTCGGGGTCGCTCACGATGATGCGCGCAATGGCGGCATCGGTCGATTCCGAGACGCTTAGGGCTACGACGTGAGTGGCGTGGGCATTGAGCAACTTCACGACCTCGAGCATGGCGCCCACCTTGTTCGGCAGGAAAACGGAGAACTGCCGGACCAGCGGCCCGCCGATTTTAGAAGTCGTTTCTGGTAACTCGACCTGCATGTTTTTCGAATTCAGGGAAAAAATTCCGAGGGGCCTGAATATCTCACCGTCCTTCTTCCCTTTCCAACCGAATTTGGCCCTGCAAATGTCTGTCTGGCTGAAAGCCAAGCCCTCCGGTAGAATGCTCGCGCTACCCATTCGATCTGTTCATCGGGCTGATTCTGCTTAGAATCGCTCGCGGGCATGGAACAAACCGAAAGTGAGTTGCTGGCGTTGCGTCGCGAGAAGTTGGCGGCTTTGGAAAAGCTTGGAGTCGCGCCTTTCGGCGCGGCGTTTCAAACCTCCGACGATATTGCGCAGGTGCGTGAGACATTTGCCGAAGGTGCAAGTTTTCGCATCGCGGGCCGCATCAGTGCGCATCGCGACATGGGCAAGAGCCACTTTGTTGATCTCAAGGACGGGAGCGGACGGATGCAAATTTATTTGCAGGCGAAAGAACTCGGCTCCGAAGCAATGGAAGTCTTCAAGCTGCTCGATCTAGGCGATTTCATCGGCGTGGAAGGAACTTGTTTCACGACCAAGACGGGCGAACCGACGTTGAAGGTGCACAAGCTAGAGTTGCTGGCGAAATCGCTTAGACCGCTACCGGAAAAATGGCATGGCTTGCAGGATATCGAGGCGCGTTATCGCCAGCGTTACCTTGATCTGATCACGAACGATCAATCGCGCGCGGTTTTCGCTAAACGTTTCTTGATCGTTCGTGAGATTCGCCGTTTTCTGGAGAATCGCGGTTTTGTGGAAGTGGAGACTCCGATGCTGCAATCGGTCGCAGGCGGAGCGGCGGCCGAGCCATTTGCGACCCATCACAAGGCACTCGGGTTGGACCTTTATTTACGGATCGCGCCGGAACTTTATCTGAAGCGTTTGTTAGTGGGTGGATTCAACAAAGTCTTCGAACTTAATCGCAATTTTCGAAACGAAGGAATCTCACGGAAACATAATCCTGAGTTCACCATGCTGGAGGCGTATTGGGCCTATGCCGATTTCGAGAAGATTGCGGACCTGGTAGAGGAAATGATTTGTCATGTGGCCGAAAAATTGGAGGCACGCGATCAGCCTGCCCTGAGCGGAGTCACAGGATCGCGTCCCGAACATTTAGGGACGGGACAGCGCCCGTCCCTCCAGATCGAGCATCGGGATGCGGAGGGGAACGTGACGCGCGCGATCAATCTAACGCGGCCGTGGCGCCGGGCGCGTTATCACGATTTGGTGCGGGAAGCGGCGGGCGCTGATTGGTTTGAAATCTCAAGCGAACAACGGCGGGAGCGGGCGAAAGATCTAGGCGTGGAAATTCTCCCGCAGCTGGCTGATTTCGAAGTAACGCAACATGTTTTCGAAAAACTGGTCGAAGAGAAAACATTCGATCCGCTTTTCGTCACCCATTGCCCCAAAGAATTGGTTCCGCTGGCGAAACAGAATCGGCAGCAGCCGGAGTTGGTGGACGTTTACGAGCTGATTATCAATGGCGCAGAAATTTCACCCGGTTACACGGAACTAAACGATCCGATCGTGCAACGGCAGCGGTTGCTCGAACAAGCCGGCGAGGAAGCGCAAAAACTGGATGAAGATTTTTTGCTCGCGCTGGAACACGGCATGCCGCCGGCCGGCGGATTCGGGCTCGGGATCGATCGGCTAACCATGTTACTTACTGGTGCCGAATCGATCCGGGATGTGATATTATTCCCGTTACTGAAACCGAAACGTTTCACCTGAGCCAACCTGGTCATGCGAATGCCGTCTGCCCCCAGATCTTTAGTTGAAGATAAGAGACCGGCTTCCGGTCAATATGCCCTTTTACGCAGTGTCCCGCTCTTCGCCGCGCTCGATGATGCCGCAGTAGAGGAACTCTGCGGTTACTTGCATCCCGTTGAGCTCAAGGGCGGCTCGAGTTTGTTCCGAGTCGGGGATTCCGGTGATGCGATGTATTTTATCGAGAGCGGGCGGATTCGCATCACGGTTACGGATGCGGATGGGCGTGAGGTGATTCTCGCTTCGCTTGGTCATGGCGATTTCTTTGGCGAGATGGCAATGCTCGACGGCCATGGCCGTTCGGCCGATGCAACCGTGACCGAGGACTCGCGCCTGGCGGTGCTGACGCGGGAAAATTTTCTGACCTTCGTCTCGAGCGACGCCCGCATCGTGCTGGAAATGCTAAGCGCGGTTACGCTGCGGTTGCGCCGGACGGATGATCTGCTTCGACACCGGGTTTCGCGCAACGCCAACGAAATTCATTTCGGCATCGATCCTTTTTACTTTGTGTTGGATTGGGCTCAATACCTGGTTGCTCCACGATAAGGGCTTTGATGCGTATCCTTACGTCCTGCTTAACCTGGTGATCGGAATGATCGCGTCGTTGTCGGCTCCTGTCATCATGATGTCGCAGAATCGCGAGGCGCAGAAGGACCGGTTGCGTGCCGATCTGGATTATCAGGTCAATTTGAAAAACGAAATGCTGTTGGGGGAAATTCTGCGTCTTTTAGAAAAGCGCGAGAAAGATGTGCCGAAAAGATATGGGGACGACGACTGATGGAGGGACGCTTCTGCACGTCCGCGGATGAGGGGAAGCTCGTCCTTCCGAGCTGCGAGGCTCATGGGAATTTCCACTCTGCTGCTCGTTAGCTCGACGGCTTTCTGTTGCGGCTCGACGGAGTCTCGCCCTACCAATGCGGACTCGCCAAGATTTCAGTGGTAGGGCGAGGCTCCGCGTAGCCGAGGAGGGCTGAGGCCGATTTCTTGCGTCGATCAGCCCGAAAGCCATCTCCTCACAGGGCATTCGTCCTGCTCACAGTCTGGTAATGACAATGCATTCGCGTTCCAAGGAGCAGCGGGAAGCGGTCCGGCAACTGGTTTATCTCGTGCTCACCCGCGACATGGCCACCTTTAATCCCGACCGCTTTAAACATTGGATCAAGGAAACTGACAGCAAGTTCCGCAAAGTCGGTCTGATGCTGAAGTTCGAGATCCGGGATCGGTTCGTCTATTTTCGGATCAAAGAGATTCGTAATGGCCGAATCATTTATCAGTTTGAGTCATCGACCCGTGTGGCGTTTGACGAACGCGACGTGGTGCTTTCGTACGAGGAACTGAATCCGGTCGGACGCTAGTTACCGAGGGTTTTCCTCCCGTCAGTCTTAGAAGGCGAAAGTGAGACCGCTTCGGACCATTCCGAAGTTGTTCTGCGGTCCATTGATGACGTTCCAACTGAAGTCATTCATCCAGCCGATATGTGGGGTGACTCGGAATTCCAGCCCTCCGCCAAATTGGCCTACAGCTTCGCTGGTCTCCTTGTGATGGATGGTATGATAGAGCGGGGTTGGGACTTCCCGACCCCTGCGAATCCATCGAAAATAATTTCGTCTCTTTCGCCACCTCCCCAGATGACGCCGCCGCCTGCCCAAACGTAAGGGGAAAAACGAGAACACGGAACCGGATAACGAAGGGTAAAAGTTCCCAACACTTCTCCGACCGCGCGACTTTCGCTTCTCTTTTCATGGATAAAGACGTCTACGCCATTGGATTCGAGGTCAAAGCTGGCGCCGCGATGCGCGTTCAGGACGAACCCTTCGACGCCGATGCCGAAGTAGCGACGAAAAAAATACTTGAGATCGATGCCTCCGCCCCAGGCATGATCGCCTCCGAGGTACTTATCAAAGGTTCCATAGACGGTGTGGCCTTCCGATGAACTTTGGACAAGGTCAAACAGGTCCGGATTAGGGGCAAATTCAGTGCCGGTCATGGCGTAAGTACCCCAAAGGCTAACGTTCCATTCGTTGTCGCTATACCACTGCGGGCAGGGCGCCGGCACGATCTGTTTCATTTCTTTCCCCGAGTAAACGGGGCTGCATAAGTCAGGCTACAACAGGCAGCGAAGATGGTTAAGGCTAAGGCAAGTGGTTTCATAATTTTTCTCCAGTTTGGGTTGAGAAAAGTATCAGGGGTTAACGATTGCGCGTCGAAACGGGAGCCTCTGCGCCTCGCTCGGTGCCGGGTCCGAGCAAGAACGAGAAAACGGCAAACACCTGGACCCGCGGCGAGTCCTCGGTGCAACCAAAGAGGGTCGAAACGTCAAAACGGGTGTTGCGCGAAGAGCGGAATGCCACGGTCGGCCCAATGACAAAACTATGCATCGGATCGCCGCGTGTATCTTTGACGGTGAAATTCTTATACTCCATTTCGACGCCGACCTTTAGTCGTTCGCGTTCCAGTAGAACCGGAATACTAGCGCTCTGGGCGAAGCCCCATTCCCGGCCGCGATCGCCGGTATTTTCTTTTTCGAAGAACCAGTTCATCGCCCATTCGATGCGATCGCCGAAATCCTGAGCGAGCAGGAGCCGAAATTCGTAAGCATCAGGTACCTTGGGCGGGCCGCTCTCTTCTTCCTCTTCGCCTGGAGGGGGTGGGGGGCCTTCTTCATGTCGAATAGTCCCGACGCCAAACTTATACTCGGCAAACAAGGTTGGATTTAGCAGAATCTTATTCCAGTCCGCCAGGCCATAACGGCCCTCGATGCTAACGGTCGAAAAGCCTCCGCCGCCGCCGAATCGCTCAATGCGTGTTTCGGCGGCGAGACCAAACCGGTGCGGCAAACCCATCTCTACTTCCTCGGTGAAGAGATGGTCGGGTGGGCCGTGGCGGAAAGCATCTCCCTCATAGATTGTCCCAAAATAAAAGGTCCAGGGCGGGAGGACATAGGCGGAGGTGGTCGGCGCGAAACGCGCGCGCGAAAATCCACCGGGCGCGCCGTAAGCACTGGTAACATCGTCACCCGTGACAACGACATTTTCCGAAGCTGCGGTCTGTCCGTTGACAGCGGGAGTTGCTCTCAAATAGGCAAACAAAGCCAGCGCTAAAGCAGGCGAAAGCAGCCATTTACTGAAGAGAGAATCGATGTGCATTCATGGCGGATTACGGAAACGAAAGGGGTAAGGCAAGAAAAAAATTACAAAATTGTAATGATTTTGACCTGGGCCGGCCACGGAGATGCGCGAGGGAAAGGCAGGCAAACGCAAGTTGGGGCGAGCTTGGAATAGCGCGTTTGGCAAGGAGACGCTCGACACCTGCCGCAAGCGCGTCCAATTATAGGCCAATGCGATTAAAGGAGAGCCACGAAAATGGCGTGGTGATTTTCGCGCTGTCCGGTGCAATCGATTTGCACTACGCCGCAACACTGCGCTCTCTTTTTCAGTCGAAACTGAACGAACGTTGCCCGGCGTTAATTGTTGACCTGAGTGCGGTCGATTTCATTGATTCAACCGGCCTGGCAACTTTGATTGAATATCATCGCGATGCTGGTTGGCATGGTGGTGTTTTTAGTCTGGCCGGGATCAATCCGAATTTGAAAGCGATTTTTGACGTGGTGCAATTCGACAAGGTGCTGGCAATTTTCCCAACTGTATCGGAAGCAAAAGCTGCAATCAAAAGGGGCCAGGTTCCTCCTTACATGGCAGATGAACGCGCGAATAGCTGATGGGGAACGGCAATTTTGTTTCTAACGCAGAATTCGGGGCAACGAAGCCGCGATTAAGTCAATTCAGGAAAGGTTTCGGAGCGGCCAATGTCTCGTTCGGACTTGCCTGAAATTAGGGCCTTAAGACGCGGAATGATTAGTCCGCATGGCCATTGTTCCTACAAATTTCTTCAGCTCCTGAAAATCGATCGGCTTGGTCAGATGATGATCGAATCCGGCGTCCATGCTGCGGCGCACATCCTCCTCCATGCCAAAGCCGCTGAGAGCGATGCCGACAAGTGATTGTCGCTGTTTGGCTGCGCGCATGATGTCACAGCCGTTACCGTCAGGTAGGCCGATGTCGCTGATTAGTCCGTCGAAACGCTCGGCCTCGAGAAGCTTGATCGCGGCCTGAACGCCTTCCGCGGTGAGAACCTTGTGGCCTTGTTTACGCAGCAGGGCCGCGAGCACTCGTAGCGTCTGAGGATGATCTTCGACCACCAGCAATTGCAGGCTCTTGGCAGGTCCTTCGTCAGCGATGGAGCCTGAGACGCTCGCTGTTTTTGGGCTCTCCATCGAAGCCAGAGTGAGTTTAAAGGAGGTGCCGCGGTTTAGTCCTTCACTATGAACGGTGATCGCTCCACCCTGTAATTCGAGCAGCCTTTTTGATATCGTAAGCCCAAGGCCAAGCCCGCCAAATTTCCGGCTAATTGAACGTTCGCCCTGTTCGAATGCCCGGAAAATCCGATCTAGCTGTTCAGGTTCAATTCCAACTCCGGTATCGGTAATCTGGAACACAAAACGCCCTTGTTCGTTTGTGGTACGAATGGTGATGCGACCATTCTTCTTAGTAAATTTGACGGCATTGTTGATCAGATTCCAAAAAACCTGCTGAAGTCGAACGGCGTCGGCCCAGACATGGTGGCGGTCGGCGCCGAAGTCCACGACCAGATCCAACTGTTTTTCGAGGATGTTGTCGCGCGCGATTTCGAGGCTGTTACGGAGTAAACCATGAACATCGACGACCTCGAGATGTAGCTCGATTTTTCCGCGAGTGATTCGGGTAAGGTCCAACAGATCATCGATTAAACGCGCTTCTAATTGCACACTCGTGCGGATGGCAGTTACTTCTTCGCGAAGGTGGGGCGAGAGATCCTCATGTTCGGCCAGATAACTCGCCGCGGCCAGCGCTGGAGTCAGTGGTGTCCGTAGCTCGTGACTGAGGACAGCGAGGAAGTCGTCCTTGGCTTTGCTTGCTCTTTCGGCTGCGATTTTTTCAATATTGAGCTGGCGCACCTGTTCTTCCTGCTTTTGCCTCGCTCCTTCCGCCAGCATGCGATTGGTATCGATGCGGAACAGCATTCGTGTCGTCCACCAGATGGCCGCGAAAAATAGAACCATGAACGTAGTGGCAGAATGGGCCGCGCCAAAGGTCGGGTCGTAAAGCCCGGCTCTCTCCGCGGTTTGGCGGAGGGCACCGATCAAAATAGGAAGAAGAATTGCGAGCGGGATAAGTCGCCGCGCCAGCATACCAGCCGCGGTCTCGCTCACGATGATTGCCAAGGTTCCGCGTTCTGCGCGCGCCAGAAGAATTCCGGTTGCGAGAAGGAAGAAGGAAACCGAGGTTAAAAGCGAGGCCGGCGTGTAAGTGCGGGTCGTGTAAAAGCCGATCAGGTAGTGGGAATACGCGACTAACGAAAGAATCCCGATCACCGCGGTGACGGCACAGGCTACCTCGGCGGGACGAAATCCACGAGCCGTTTTCCAATTGAGTGAGAGCAGGGACGCGCCGATCAACACAAAACTGAGCGAAATTCTGACGCCGTTGACTTCAACCAGGGAACCATCGGCTAATGGCGACATCATCAGCCATCTTGGAGCGGCCACATCATGGCGGTAGAGGAGATTCAATCCACCCATGACGATGATAGCGCCGGCGAGGAGTTGTCCAATAACGCTGCGCTTTTTCGGGGCGTCGACCGGTTGGCGCAGAAATAAAGCGACACTCGCGGCTAGCAGACCACCCGCAGTAAAGGGATTCATTGCGATCATGCCCGGGGCGAAATTTTTCAGCAGATCGATTTGAGCAATCCATCCTGTCAGGACAGTGACGGCGATTGCCGCCGTAAGACGACTCGTCGCTAACGGCGCGACCTGTGTGATCGGAGCTTTCAATGATTCTGAACCGGTTCGAAGTAGCAACGGAGCGAATTCCGTGCTAAAGCATGTTTCGCATTGAGGAAGCCGCCTCTTTTAGCGAATTGGACTCTTGCTTTTCCGTCAGTAACGAGCGATCAAAAGGCCAGCGCCATACGAATAAACTTTTGCCGATAGAGAAAAACACCGAATTAACGTGATCAGACCATCCATTAAGACGGAGATATTCGTTTGCGATGAGTGCGGGCAAAGGAAGCGGCTGAAGACCGCTTCGCGTCATTGGTGCGATTCATGCAGCCACGGTTCGCCCGTGGAAATGCGGCCAGCGCGAGACAAGCGGGTCGTGCAGCCGCAAAAAGCGACCACGGCGCATTAAGCGCTACTTTGGACGCAGGCTGAAGGTCAACACTGCGGGACTCCGAGACCGGCCATCGTCTCCGATATTGGGACGGATCCACTTTGGGATGTGTGGGAGCGACGAACTTGCGCTTGCGCAGCCTCAATCGCCTCGCGGGCTGCGCGCCTGAGGCCGCCGATCAGTCCAATGCTGGAGAGCAGCCAGATGATCCATTTCGTCGGATCCCACTGCCACGATTTTACGCCGTTGCGATAATCGTGCTGAAATTCGTGGTGATAGTTGTGATAGCCTTCCCCGAAAGTGAGAAGTGCCATGAGGAGTGAATCGCGCGCGCTGCATCTGGTAGAGTAAGGCCGGCGACCAAGGGTGTGACAAGCCGAGTTAATGAAAAAAGTGCAGTGCTGAATCACCACCACCTTGGCGACGCCACTGATGAGAAAAGCTCCGAGTGCGCCGATCCAGCCATTCCAGGCTGCGCCTAGCAGCACGGGCAAGGCGAAACCAACGAGAAGAGCAATGGTATGGACGTGCCGATGTTGCCACATTACCAACCGATCTTTCTTTAGGTCGCCCACGTTATCGAAAGGCGGCTGGGGCAAAAGCTTGAACAGGAGCCAGCCGATGTGAGCGTGGAAAAATCCCTTGGTAATATCGTATGGGTCCTCCTCGTGGTCGACGTGTTTGTGATGGCGCCGATGTTCGCTCGTCCACATCAATACCGAATTTTCGAATGCGGCCGGGCCAAAAATAAGGACGAAGAGCTTTACCGGAAGCTTGGCGCGAAAGGCGAGATGCGAAAATAATCGATGATAGCCAAGGGTGATGCTAAAGCCGGTGGCGCTGAGCAAAAGGAAAAACAAGATTACCTGGAACCAATCGATGCCGAAATACCAAAGGTAGATGGGGACCGTGGTGATGGAGAGCACGAAGGTTCCGATAAGGAACGAGCTCGTTAGCCAATTAACGCGATGAAATGGAATGCGGGCAAACATGATGCGGTGCTTACTACCCGCAATCAGCGCGCCAGAACAACGTCTTTTTTACTCCAACTATGAACTTGCTGGCAATGAGGGCAGGTGAACTTGGGCGTTTTCACTTTGGCCGCGGCCCAGAGTTGTTCGTCGATTGTCTGGCCGGTCACCGCCAGCTTGGCCGTAGCGGGGCAGCGAACAAGTAGTCGCTTAATCACGGGGCCGGTTTTTGCTTTTCGGACGGCGGGTGTTCCAAAAAATTTCATTTGCTTACAGGCGGTAGACGATGCGCGCCTTATCAATGTCGTAAGGCGACATCTGCAGTTTAACGCGATCGCCGATGGTAAGTCGAATAAATCGTTTGCGCATTTTCCCGGAAATGTGCGCGAGGACAAGATGCTCGTTGGCGAGCGCAACCCGGAACATGGTGCCGGGCAGGACCGACATGATCGTTCCTTCCAACTCGAGGGCTTTTTCTGAATTCATGGTCGAGTGCAGGCCGGCCCCGAAAATTCTCGAAGCCGGCCGCAACAATCGATTTCGGATCTACCGACGATTGCCCGCGAACGAACCCTTGCCGCCGTATGGGCGCGGACGCTCTTCGCGAGGACGCGCTTCACTGACACTCAGCGTGCGTCCGTTCAATTCCTTGCCGTTGAGCGCGCTGATTGCAGCTTCCGCTTCGGCTTTTTCATTCATGGTGACGAACGCAAAGCCGCGCGATTTGCCGGTCATGCGATCCATCATCAGCGCTACTTCGCCGACCTGGCCATGTTGTTCGAAAAGATCCTGAAGATCGTTTTCAGTGGTCTCAAAAGAGAGATTACCTACGTACAGTTTCATTGTGATTTTTGGAGCAAACTTGCGAGCTACAGAGCTGTTCCCGGGAATCGGGTTTCAAATCACCAATGAGACAAACTCACCTGACGATCTACCACGCAAAGAACAAACAGATTCAATCCAATAAGCCACTACACTCGTTCATTTTTCCCAAAACACAAACTGGTATTCCGAAATTGCGTCACTAGCGCGCGGGATGGCGAGTTCCAATGAATCTGGAACGATCAAGCGCTCAGCAAGCTTACGTCATCGAGCGCGACAATGATTTCGCACCCGATGATGAGTTTCGCCAGGTCGTCCAAGTCGCGCAGCGCCCGGTCTTCCAAAATCTGTCGCCAGAAATTCATCGTCGCGGGCAATTTCCGGTCGACAGTTTCCAGCTCCATAAAAACGGCTCAGCAGTTCATCTGGCCCTCGCCGGTTATTTTCGAGGCCCCTTCGGTTAATTCGGTCCGCGGCGGCTGATTGTTTTTGAGCCGGCAGAAGTGCGAGGCCGAATCTAACATTTCTCACCATCGCACGGGTTCCTAAATCGTTTGCATCAAATCACAAAATTTCTTTTCCAAGCTTCAGCTTGCGGCGAAGGGCATCGCCAGAGAATCATTTGGCGAGCGAAGTTATCTAAACGGTGGTCGCGCCGGGGGCGTTCGAAGATCAGTTGTTCAACTTCGAGCCGCGAACCATATTCATCCGCATGAAAGATTCCGTGGTGAGAGGACGCGTGTTGCAACTTTTGTATGAACGACGCGGCGAAGGTTTTCTTCCTTTCGGCGCGGCGGAGCGGGCCGTGCCGGCGCCTGAAGGAATAAACAATCGCGACTGGCTTCAGGCACTCGCTCAACTGGCCGAGTACGGTCTGATCGATTGGAAGCCGATTGAAGATAAAAGCGGGATGGGTTTGCTGGGGGGCTTTGCCCGGATGAACGAGTTTGGAATGCACGTTCTGAACAGCAGCGCAGCGTCGCCAATTCGAATCACTTTCGATGAAAGCCGGCGGGCTGGGGTTGGCGGCCCGCAAGAAATAAAGATGCCAAGGGCAGAGATGCAGGCATTAAAGGATGCGTTTGAGCAGATCATCCTCGCGATCGGGCAGACAAGCATTTCCGAGGGAGAGAAAAAGGAAGCACGATCGTTGTTGTTAAAGCTGCTGCAGAGCAAAGCCGGAGTGCGTGCGCTGGGGGAAAACGCGCAATCGTTGATTACGAAGTACTTCGCGGGTCTTTAAAGCC
>QHRA01000184.1 GCA_003221295.1 Verrucomicrobiota bacterium
GACGATTCTTGTCGGATTATGGAATTTATGGTTAATGCTATGGAGTTAAGCACGGACCGTGCCTGGACCGAGGTCGAAATTAAAACCTTCGATTTCGAATTGCCGTTGACCGGCAAACTTGGCGTGGAATGCCGCTCCGGGGGAACCCAGGGCAATTACACTCTGGTCTTGAGGTTCACAAACCAACTTAACACTTCCGGCAACGTTAGCGTGACCAGCGGGCTTGGGTCGGTCTCCGGCACTCCAATCATAAAAAACAACACGATGACGGTGAACCTAACCGGCGTCGCGAACGGTCAGAAGATTGTCGTTACACTGGCTAATGTGACTGACAAATACGGCCGAACACGGGCCAGCGCCAAGGTTCCTGTAGGGATACTTCTGGGCGATGTCGATGGCAATAAGACCGTGGACAATAAGGATGTTAATCTGGTAACCGCCAAGGTTGGTGCGACCGCCGGCGCAACCAACTTCCGGAATGACGTGAATGTTGACGGAAGTATCACTCAGGACGACGTCACTGTTACTCAAGCCCAGGTGGGCACATCTATTCCGTAGATAAAGCTCTTCAATCAACGTTCCGTCACAACTAACGCGCGCGAGGGGGAATTCAGACAATTTCGGACACCAAAACTGCGTAATTCTGCCAAAGGGTCAATTTCAGGCATATGGTACAGTAGTGCGCAGGTTATCGCGTTTTTGCGGCAGAATTGCGCAACGATTGCACCTTTGTCCTCGACACCTGCGGCAAGAGCAAACTATCAAGTTCGCGTAGTCTGGATTCTTCTTGACTGTATCGAGCGAAATTGGAAGCGGAATTACGGGAACGGCAAGCGAGCCTGCCGGATACTCCGGCACCTGACGGAAGCTGTGAAAGCGCGCGCGAAATTCGGCCGCGCTAAGATTCGCGTGCTCAAACAAAACAGCTCGTTAGAGAGTGTCATCGGCATTTAGGTCACCTGTCCGGCAACGCTATAGCTCGTCGGGTCCTCGCGCGCGCGCGGAAGGGACGGGGAAAGCGGCTCGATCCAATGTTCGATCCGCTCCGCAACGATTCGCGCTTCCAAAAACTCACCGCGTCGGCCAACGCGAAATAATCGGGTTTCGTCATTTCCGTCAGCAAGGGTCGCCAACAATCATTAACGCTGAGCGCGTAACGAACCGCCGAACAACGCTAGCGGCATGCAACTCTTTATCCTTTTTAGTGGCTGCCCGTGGTGCCAGTGCTGCCTTTGGTGGATTTGGATTTGCCCTCAAAACCGCCGCCACCTTTGACGTCTTTTACTGGCTTCAGGTCACGAATTATGGCGTCCTTTATGTCCTTTTTGACTCGGCGCCAAGCGGATCGAACTACATCGATGTTTGGGATTTGTGTCTTCATGCTCAAACCGCCTCTCCAATTATTTCGTCGCAACGTTTTAGCGACGAGTCCCGGCGAGAGCAAGCCGAAAAGCTGTTTGATCGCGTGCGTAAAAGCTGCGCGCATAACCAATCGCCCATTGCCATCCGTCCGTTCACACCCGAGCCTAACGGGACGTGGACTCACTGAAGAACATTGTGAGCTGCCCGTCCTTTCCACACGCGCGCGCGAGGCTGCGCAAACCGTTTCGAACCGCTGTCGGCTGTGCGTTTCCGCTCAGCTTGCCGTGCCCATGCGAGTTGCGTTAACGAATTCCTCGGTCCGATGATCAATCTGCCGGCCGTTGCGTCCTCGATTTTCGTGAATGTAAAGCCTCTTGTGTTGCGCAGTGGCAACCGAAGGCGGCGGCAGACTGATTTCGTATTTTACCCGCCGACGGTGATCGGCGAGCTGGAGCTCAGGACGATACACGCTGTTGAACTTCCACAGCATCCGGATGAAATTGGTTTGTCCGCAAAGCAATTTCCGGATGACAATTCCCGCGCACTGGCGCAGCGCCGCCCAGCCCAGATTTTTACGGGCGAGCACGCGCTGGCATTCCACAAGTTCCTTGTAAAATTCCGGTAGCGGCAACTTGGTCGGCAACACCGCGTGCTGGATGTCGAACAGCCGGTAGTCGCGGGTCGTAAGACGACGCGATTCGGTATGCCAGGTTTCCGTGCCGGGATACGGCGTATTAATGCTGATATTAACGACCTCGGGAACTTCCAGGCACCAGTCGCGCACGACCTTGAAGCGTTCGCGGTCCCACGAGGGATCGGCGATGATGTTGACTGCAACATTTACGTCGAGCGAGCGGGCATACTTGAGTGCTTCAAAATTTTTGGAGAGTGTGACGCGCTTTCGGTAACGCTTCAGTCCCTCCTCGTCGATTGCTTCAAGACCAAGAAAAATGGTATTCAGGCCGAGTCGCTTCCAAAGTTCGAAGACCTTCTTATTGCGCAAGAGCACATCGCCGCGCGTTTCGAGATAGTAACGTTTCCTGATTCCGCGGCGGGCAATCGCTTCGCCAAGCTGCATACCGTGCTCGGCTTGAATGAAGGCTACGTCGTCCACGATAAAAATTCCCGGCTCGCGCACTTGTGCCAGTTCCTCGACCGCGCGCTCCGGTGTCTTCACGCGGTAGTTACGACCATAGAACGTCCACGCGCTGCAAAAGACACAGTCCCATGGACAGCCCCGGCTGAACTCGATGGAAGCAGCCGGATCGAGCTGGCCTATAAAATATTTCCGGCGATGCCGAACGATATCGCGTGCAGGCAAGAGATCATCCAGCGATTTCACGAAGGTTGGCGGCGTCCCGCGATGATCGAGTGTTACGCAGCCAGGCACCTCCCTCAGGTTCGCCCGATCTTTGGCGAGAGCATCCAGCAGGCTGGTGATCGCGGTTTCGCCTTCGCCAATCAGCACGCAATCCACAGCGCCCGCAGTGTGCCGCAAAATCTCCTCCGGAATGAACGAGACGCTGTGCCCTCCGACAGAGATAAAAGCAGTGGGCAATAAGGCGCGCGTGGCGCGGGCAAGATCAATAATTTCTGGAACATTGGCGAGATAATTGCCGGAGAATGCGATAACGTCCGGCCGCCAGTGTCGAATCAGCCGGAAAAAATTCCGGTGCGATTCGCATTGCAAATCAATCAAACGGACCGAGTGGCCCGCCTCTCGGGCAGCTGCGGCGACAAGCTCAAGACCCAGCGGCTCAAGACGAAGATAAATCTTCGAATACATCAAACAACTCGGGTGAACTGCGAGTAATTTCATCTGCTTAGCACAGGTGTTGGTCTATTCGATTTTCCCAAAGACTGAAAGCACGTTGTTCTCTTCGCGCAACAACGGCGTTTGGCGATCAAAGAGCATTCCTCGCGCGCGTGTGCGCGGGGAAAGAGCGTAATCACGGTCATTCTTCAGCGCGCGGCTGTCCCAAAATTCAAACGTCGAACGTTGCTGCAACGAAAAATCTGAGGATGTCGTTATCGCCCAAGGCGAACATCCATCCAAACAGCCAGCGATAGAACTGCGCCGCGGGTGATAAATTTAAATTCGGGTGAAACTGCCAGCAGTGTCATGCCGTTAAGCAGGGACGCCATTATGAGCGCACCGAAAAGAACTCCCAGTACTGTGCCGCGCCCTCCCTTCAAGCTGACTCCGCCAATGACGCACGCGGCGATGGCATCGAGTTCCATGAGATCGCCCACTGTCGTTGTCGAAGCGCCGGAGTAGGCAGTCTGCATGAAACCAGTGATCGCGACGATGGCTCCCATGATGCTAAACGAGGCGACAACCACTTTCTCGACAGGAATACCGGAAATGACCGCAGCTTCCTCGTTGCCGCCAATCGCATAAAGATAACGTCCGAACGGCGTGTGCGTGGTGAGAACATAAATGGCGAACGCAATCAGACCGAGTATGACCGCTGATAGTGGGATGCCGTGGAATTTGTTTGTCACTACGACGAAGAGAAAGATGAGTTGTGCGGCAAGAAACAGTTTGAGGAAGACAAGTTCTCGATCTTCGGCGGCAAATCCGTAATCCCGGCGCGCGTTGCGCGACCGAAGTTTTGCGAAGATCAGCGCAGTGACGATCAACGCGGCCAGCACGTAACCGACAATCGGCGGCAAATAAAACGTGGTGAGCACCGAGTAAAGATTGGCTTGCCCGCCTTGCACGATCAGAATCGTGGAATTGTGAATGACGAGCCAAAACAATCCTTTAAAAATAAGGAGCCCGCCCAAAGTGATGATGAAAGCCGGTATTTTTTGGCGCACGATCAAATTACCCATGGAAGACCAAATAAGAACGCCAGCGACCAGAGCTATTCCCATCGCCAGCGGCGCCGGCCATTTGTGCTCGAAGACAAGAACGCTGGCGACACCGCCAAGCAGACCGACACCGCTTCCGGCCGACAAATCGATATTACCCGGGAGGATGACCAGCAGCATCCCCATGGCGAGCGTAGCGGTGATCGACAGCTCGGTCGTGAGCAGCGAGAGATTGCGTGCACTTAGAAATTGCGGCGACACGATGGCGAAGAACGCGCAAATCACAACGAGCGCTATCACCAACGAAAAATCGCGAAATGATCTTCTTGATTGCATCAGGAGAATGACGAATCACGAATGACGAATGACCAAGGAATGAGATTCATTCGGCGCTTCGCCAGATTTTCGCGAACACCAGATGGAGTTCTTTTGCTTCTTGCCAAAGTGGGCGGGCTTCCGACTTCAGTTCTTGGACGGCGCGGACGATCATCCGCAAGAAGTATTTCGTTTCACGCGCTTCCTTTTTGCACGTTCCGCAACGAAGTCGAAATTCCTTTTTTGACACTGCATCGTCAGCCTCGCAATAATTCGCGCCACGCTGGTCCCACAGCCAACAAGTTGTTCGATCAAAGGCCGCGTCACTGGCGTCCGCGGAATAATGTTCGCAAAATCGATTATCGCTTCGCCGAAACACGCCGTGCGCTCGTCCAGGTCGTAAGTTCGTTGCGAAGCTGGCTCAATGGTCTCTCGAACTACATAACTCTCGCGGCCTTCATTCCAAAAGGCGTCTTCTAATTCATCCTTCGTCATTCATCCTTCGTCATTTATCGTTCGTCATTCGTCATTGGTCATTCGTCATTTCAGGTGAGTATCACGTGTCTCTGTCCCATGGCCGCGGCGAGCAAATTCTCTTGCGTGGCTTCGTCGCGATTGAATTCACCGCCGATGCGGCCTTCATGCAGGATCACGATGCGGTCGCTCATCCCAATCAATTCAGGCAGCTCGCTTGATACGAGCAGGACAGCTTTGCCGGCATCGGTTAGTCGATTAATGATTTCGTAAATCTCCAGCTTGGCGCCGACATCAATTCCTCGAGTCGGTTCATCGAGGAAAATCACGAGCGGCTCGGTCATGAGCGCCTTGCCCAGGACAACCTTCTGCTGGGTACCGCCGGAAAGTTTCGCTACCAACGCTTCCAGTGTCGGCGCCTTCACGCGGAGCGATTGAAAGAAGTGGTTGTTCTTTTGGAACTCGAGCCCTTGATCAATCAGACGTTTCTTCGTCAGCTTCGCCAAAGACGACAGGGAAAGATTGAAGCCGATCGTTTTGTCCAAAACCAATCCGTAGCGGCGACGATCTTCGCTCACGAGCACCATCCCCTCACGAATAATTTCTTCCGGCTTCCGCACGCGCAGGTCGCGGCCGTTGAGGCGGACGGAGCCGCTCAATCGCGTGCCCCATGCGCCAAACAAATGCATCAGCAGCTCGGTGCGACCCGCGCCCATCAAACCGCCGATGCCGAGGACTTCACCAACGCGTAACGAAAAATTGATATCGGCAAGAAAGCGCTCGCCGGAATGAGGACCGGCGACACTAAGGTTTTCAATTTCGAGGGTTGATGCGCCCAGCTTTGACCGGCGGCGCGGAAACAAGTCGGTGATTTCGCGCCCGACCATGTGTTTGATGATTTCTGCTTTACTCGTTTGCGTGATATCGAGCGTGGCGATGGACGCCCCGTCACGCAGTACGGTAATTCGGTCGCAAACCGCGAAGATTTCATCGAGTTTGTGCGAGATGTAGATGCTCGCGATTCCGCGACTGCGGAGATCGCGCAGAATATCGAGCAGAATGAGGACTTCGTGTTCTGCCAAAGCCGCGGTCGGCTCATCCAAGACCAGGATGTTGGAATTTTTTGAAAGCGCCTTCACGATTTCCACCAATTGTTTCTGTCCCATTCCGAGCTTCGCGACCGGCTCGCTCGGATCGATATCGACGTTGAATTTTTGCAAGAGCAGCCGCGCTTCGTGATACACCTTGTGCCAGTCGATCAACCCCCGCGCCGTGCGCGGCTCTGAGCCGAGGAAAATGTTTTCGCCCACTGTCATGTCGTTAACGAGCGCGAGTTCCTGGTAGATAACCGCAATGCCGGCGTTCTGGGCGTCAGCAAGCGAACGGAACTTTGCAAGCTGCCCGTGAATTAAAAAATTTCCCTCGTATGAACCGTACGGGTAAATGCCGGAAAGCAGCTTGATCAACGTTGACTTGCCAGCGCCGTTTTCGCCGCAGAGTCCGTGGATTTCACCTGCGCGCAGATCAAAGCCGACGTCCTTGAGCGCGATTACGCCGGGAAATTTCTTGGTGATGTTCTCCGCCTGAAGGACGACCGGATTCATGCGCGGTTCCTCAAATGCATCAATGTGACTGCTGTGCCTCGGGCGGACTGCGATAGACTTCCGCGGCCTTGTGAAAGCCATCTTTCACGACCGTGTCCATCATGTTTTCGTTTGTGACTACAACCACATCGAGCAGAATTGAGGGCACTTCGATTTTCCCGTTATTGATCTTACCTAGAGCGAAAACCGGTTTGCTTCTCGCCATTTTTATTGCCGCCTCCGCGGCCTGTTTGGCAAGCTGCGAAAGCGGTTTGTAAATCGTCATCGCCTGGGTGCCATTGACGATCCGCTGGCAAGCGCTCAACTCGGCATCCTGACCGGTGACGAGAACCTTGCCGGCGAGGCCTTCTTCGCTCAGCGCCTGAATTGCGCCGCCGGCCGTGCCATCGTTTGACGCCAGGATTGCATCGAAATTTGCACCGACTTTTGTAATTGCCGCGCTCGCGATCTTCTTTGCGTTTTCGGGTTTCCAATCCTGTGTCCAGTCTTCATGCACGACTTCGATTTCGCCGTGGTCGATTAGGGGTGCGAGCACCTTGTCCTGCCCTCGTTTATAGAGCAGCGCATTGTTGTCGGTTTTCGCGCCATAAATGCGCACAATCTTTTTCTTTCGGTCCTTTGGGAGATGATCGACAAGAAACTGGGCCTGCAGCTCGCCCACTTTCTCGTTGTCGAAAGTCATATAAAGATCGAGGTCGCAATCGGTGATCAACCGATCATAGGCGAGCACAGGAATTCCCGCGTCATGTGCCATGTTGACGGCTTTCGCCATCGCACCGCCGTTATGCGGAACAATCACAAGCACATCGACGCGCCGGCTGATCAATGCCTGGACGTCGCTGATCTGACGCGTGTCATCGCTGTTCGCCGATTGCACCAGCACGTCCGCGCCAAGCTCTCTCGCGCGGGTCACAAACAGGTCGCGGTCTCCCTGCCAGCGTTCCTCTTTCAAAGTGTCCATCGAAAGGCCAATGAGAGGTTTGGCGCGCGCCCTGACGCTTTCCGTGGAAGGACCGCTCCGCGAAATAACAAAACCTGTGATCAGGCTGACGACGCAGGAAGCGACGACCAGAAATATTCTGAGTTTCATTGCAATTTATGGCGCCTGTGGCTTGGCGCGGCATGCACATCGAACTTTGGAGGAACGTTCTCAGCCGCGACGCTGATTAATGGGACCAGGAGTAGAATAAAAACGCGACACTTCATCCTGCCATCGATTATCGCTGGTGGGGCGCGACGAAGCGAGCCCGAGCGGAGTGAACTAAGCAATTGAAAAGACGCTCTTGCGCCTCATTATCTCCGAGCATGTAGCAAACTTGTTGTGCCGAGGGAAAGCTTGGCATGACAGATGCGGAATTTTGCGGTGATGAAATTATCAATCTTGCGCGTTTTCTTTTTGCTGCACGCGTTGTCGGTCTCTGCCTTTGGATCGAACAGCGTGGTGAACCTGTCGCACTACGATTTGATGCAGCCAGATTTCGTTGGGATGAAAAGCGAAGGGATCGTTGCCGTAATTCATGAAGCCACCTATCCACGATTCGAACGCGACGCCAGATATCGCGAACGGCAAGTGACGGCGATGCAAGCCGGCTTGCTCTGGGGCGCGTATCATTTCGGTGACGCGACAAATCCGATCCGTCAGGCCGATCATTTTCTAGGCGTAGTGGCAGCATCAGCGCCAGCGCCGCTCGGCCCGGAGAAACGCCGCCCCGGAATGTTGCTCGTGCTCGATTTCGAAAAGAATGGCCACTATCCGGGCGGCACAATGACAGTCGCTCAAGCAGTCGCTTTCGTGGAACGAATCCGTGAACGCACCGGCAAGTATCCCGGTTTATATTGCAGCGAATATCGTCTTCGGCAGATGCTTTATGGTCGCAACGTGACGGCGGCACAGCGGCGCGCGCTCACCAACTGCTGGCTCTGGATCGCGAATTATCATTTCCAGCCGCGCACCACCGCCCCGTGGGATCAATGGCATCTCTGGCAATACTGTGGAGATGGCAAAAGCGATCTTCCGCGCTCTGCTTTTCCAAAAAGTGTCGCCAATATTCGCAAGGCCGAGCGGAATATTTTTCGCGGTGATAGCGTCGCCTTACAACTCTTCTGGCAGGAACACGCCTGGTTTCCGACCGGATAGAGTCGAGCAATTCCCACTGGCATACCCGTTGGACAACTCGACGCGCGGCGCGCGCGTCAGAAGCCGTGCCAAACAATTTGCAGCGTGAGCTCGGCGACGAGATTGCTGGGGCACCACGTCGCGTTATTTGTCGGGCGTCTTCGACGCGGCCGACTCGGCGAGTTTTTGGAAGCGCGGATCGTTCCGGAGCGGATCGAACATCGGATCGAGCCGGAGGAACGCAGGAGTGAGCGGCACGGTCGGAGCCGGTGGTGCTTCATACGGCATCGAAAGCAGTTTCTGTAACGCGGCGATTGCGCGGTCAGGGTCTCCCATCTGCGCCGCCACGCGGGCGAGGATCTCGATTGGAGCAGGGCCGTCTAGCGCGTCGTTCTCGATCGGGACCACGGCAATCCCATTCTCGACGAACACGAATGCAGCGGGTTTATCTCCCCATGCCATCGCCCGTCGCGATCTTGAGCAGGCGGTTTTCGCTTTCCGCTTTGCGAAATTCGTCCGTCGATTGGACGATCTGATTGAGTTTCTCAACCGCAGCGCGCTGATCGTCCATCGCCATTTTCGAATACGCGACGATGTCGATGAAGAGGACGTGCGCGATCTCGAGCTCGATCTCTTTTTTAACCTCAGTGGACATTTCGGTGCTGCCGCGAAATATCTCGGCTCAACTGCCGATAGTCGAGAGCAAAGCCCGCCCCCTCCAGAGATCGCCGCGCGCTGCAATGGCAGCTTGCCCATCTCCATTCAATTCGTCTATTCCTTCCAGATCATCGTCCCCGTAGTTCAACGGAAAGAACAAGAGTTTCCTAAGACGAAACTGGCTTTTTATCACACTTCGTCAGCGATTGTCTCAGTTACCAGACTGCTGGTTAGGAGATCGATCTGGAAGCTTTGCTAGCTAATGCCCAATCAGGGATGCCGCTCCGCGAAATCTTAGAATCTCTATCCCTTGCCTTGGAGGTCGAGCCAGCGGAACATTGAGATGTGAAAGCTCGACTGGTCAGATTTGGCGAGATCGAGGTCGAGGGAAAGCGCTACACACATGATGTGGTGATCGACGGCGGCAAAGTACGGAAACGGAAGAAAGGACCTTCCAAACAATTCCGCGAAAAGTTCGGCCACACGCCGCTTTCGGCCGGGGAGGAAATTCCCTGGGGAGGCAAGCGGCTTATTGTCGGGACCGGCGCCCATGGCGCGCTTCCGGTAATGGACGAGGTCCTAGCGGAGGCGAAACAGCGCGGTATCGAGGTCATTGCGGCGCCCACATTGGAAGTCTGTCAGCTGCTGGAGGAAGTGAAGAAGGGCCAGGCCTACGCTGTCCTGCATTGCACGTGCTGACCGGGGATTTGGGAGACTGAATCGCGGGTCACCACTCTTTGAAATCGCCCGTGTACTCGTTGGCCACCGAGCCTTTGCAAGGGTGGCGGGAGCAGGCCCGAGTTAGGCGACGGCAAGTTGCCGGGCGGTCGGCTGCAACGCGGCGATGGCATTAGTCAATTCCACCAGCGACACCGGTTTGCTCAGACAAACGCATGCGCCGTTCGCATACGCGAGGGCGCTTGCATGCCCCGAATCTTTCTCGAAGAAAACAAGGGTTGGCAGTTGCTCATAGCAGCTATGAATGGCGCTCAGCAATGTCATTCCATGGCAATCTTCACCAAAAGTCATGATAGCGAGATCCAGCTCGCGCCCTCGTTGACAGGCAATTTGTAATGCATCAGAGACGGTTCGGGCGACCAGGAAAATGGTATCGGTGCCGAGAAGGGCTTGTCTTACCACCGATTCGAATTCGGTGTCCGATGTGAAGAGAAGCGCCTGCCGTCCTTTCATAGTTAGTCCTCCCGCGGCTAAGACAAAAATCTGGACACCTGCGCATGCTATTCCGTTCATTTTTGCTTAAGTCTTTAGTTTTCATCTGAGCTCTGACATCGCAAGTCGCCTGTAATTTCCATATTGACAAATTGGCGGGATTTCTGACACGCTGTTCCGTTGTTGAATAGAAGGTCTGGATCAGGGAGGGCGCTTCAGATGCCGTGCTTTCCCTTTTCAGGCTCGCAACCCCAACTTCACCGGCCAAACAAACATCTGTATGAAATGAAAATTAGATGTGGCCGTGCTCCACAAGATATGCACGACCTGTTGGCTTTAGGAGAAGTGTCAGCTTGTCCCCCATGAGTGTTATTAAACGCAAACCAACCATTTCAGCGTCCAACAAAACATCGTAATGATATTGTGCCATTCCCTTAGAGATGCCCAGCGCGCGGGCTGTTTCCGAAACAGTCAAGCCCTCGTCGTGCTCAAACAGCAACTTCAGGAGTCTGACGGCGTCTGGATGCAACTCACCCTTTGGGGGCACGCCGGCAAGCTGCTGCCCAAGGTTTGCTACCTTTTGTTTAAGGTCCGTATTCTGCGTTTCCAGCGTCGTAACTTGCTCCGTAAGCAACGTGACCTTCTTCTCAAGCAGATCGATTACGTCTTTGCCAAGAGTAGCTGTGGATGCGATCCTGGCGATTTCCTTCGCCGTATCGATCGCGCTCATACCAACTGCGAGTCAAAGCCGCATCAGCATGAGATCAGCAACGGAGTTCTGCAAAAGCCGGCCCAGACCTAGCATCCTCATTCCGTCACACCTGTGCAGCCGTCGTCATTTGGACGGCATTTGTTAAACAAACGCCACGGCTTCAAGTCAACGCCAACGGGAGCACTTGGCGCGGTCTTCAGCGCAAAATGTGTGCAAACGAAACTGTAAACGTTAAAATGCAATGCCAACGTAGCCTCAAAGCTTGTAACCGAAATATCGTCGAATGGGGGACACGGATGGCTCGTGGTTGGCCCGCCAGCCGCGCTTATCATTTTCATACGAACAATAATTAAACCGAATATTCTATAAAGAAGTCTCGCTGATCGCGTAAAAAATTCAAATTGGGACTCTGCCCGCAAAAGCGACAATCCTACGGCTTCGATCCCAGATTTTTCGAGTCGCAGCCGGCCCTATTCCCCGCGAGCGAGGATTCGTTCACGGTTGTGTTCTACGGGTCACACGTGCCACGAAGCTCGCTCGCGCATGAGTCGTTCTAGGCATGTGCGATTGGTCGCACTCCTGCGATAATCTGTGACTGTCCCTTCTACGCGCGCGAGGACCGAAGCGCGCTAAACGAAAGACTTACTTACTCGGGGATACCTTCCTCGACGTGGGCAGACGAGATTGAGCAACACTGAAATGAGTGATCTTGTTCTGAAATATGTTCTGACTTAACTGTTTTTCCGAGCGTAAATCGTCGTAACATGCTCATAATAAGAAAGATGAGGCGGGGGCGGGAATCGAACCCGCGAATAGCGGTTTTGCAGACCGCGACCTTACCACTTGGCTACCCCGCCATTGCGCGCGGCGCGAAACTATCGAGTGCAGCTAAGCGCTGTCAACGTAGGCAGAAATGGGGTGATGGAGTTATAGAGTGTTGCAGTAATGAAAAGAGAGACACCCGAAATCATCACTCCACTACTCCAGTACCCCTTTGCAGGAATACTTTAACGCTATGACGAATCCGCATATCGTCACGGCGTGACGAAATCAGGCGACCTCTTCGCTCGCGCCCTCGGCAAAATTCCCGGCGGTGTGAATTCCCCGGTCCGGGCCTTTAGGGCGGTAAGCGGCGAACCAGTTTTTGTCGAGCGCGCGAAAGGCTCGCGCATTTGGACGGTCGATGGTGTTGAACTGATCGATTACGTCGGAAGCTGGGGACCTGCCATTCTCGGACACGCACCCCCAGTTGTCGTTAGCGCTATCTGCGATGCGGCGCAGCGAGGCGTTAGCTTCGGTATTCCGAATCCGCTCGAAGTGGAAATGGCCGAGCTGATCTGCGCTTGGATGCCGTCGATTGAAAAAGTAAGGATGGTGAATAGCGGAACCGAGGCGACAATGTCTTGCCTGCGACTGGCGCGCGGATTCACCAAACGCGACAAGATCATCAAGTTCGCCGGTTGTTATCATGGCCATGCTGATTCGCTGCTAGTCAAAGCTGGAAGCGGTGCGCTTACTCACGGCCAACCAGATAGCGCGGGCGTTCCGCGAGCAGTCGCCAGCGAAACAATTGTTCTTCCTTTCAACAATACCGAAGCGATCCGTGCCGCCTTTCGCGAAAACAAGGATCAGATCGCCGGAGTCATTCTCGAACCGATTCCAGCAAACGCCGGATTATTTTTGCCACGCGAAGATTTCCTTCATCAACTTCGGGAAGAATGCACGAGAAACGGCACCCTCTTAATTTTCGATGAAGTTATGACCGGTTTCCGCGTTGCGCGAGGCGGCGCACAACAGCTTTATGGAATTCGGCCTGATTTGACTGCGCTCGGCAAAGTCATTGGCGGCGGTTTGCCGGTGGGCGCGTTCGGTGGCCGCGCGGAAATCATGGGTCAGCTTTCACCTGATGGTCCAGTTTATCAGGCGGGAACGCTCTCTGGGAATCCGCTGGCCATGGCGGCTGGTCTGGCACAATTGCGCGAGCTCGAGCGGATCGATGGCTGGAGACTACTGGAAGACATCGCTGGGAAGTTAGAGAAGGCGCTCGCCAGTGTAACCTCTGGCAGAAAACTCACATTTCACCGCATCGGTTCAATGTTTTGCCTCTTTTTCGCCAACGGTCCGATTTTCGATTTGGAATCGGCACAGCGCAGCGACATCAAAAAATTCGCGCAGTTTTTTCATTCATGTCTCGAGCACGGCATTTATTTTCCGCCGTCGCAATTCGAGACCGCATTTATTTCCACCGCTCATAGTGACGATGACGTCGAGCAAACGGTCCGCGGCGTGCGTGCGGCACTGACAAAGTTGTAGAGGCAGGCGTGTCGCCTGCAATTTTCCAAGAGCAGCCGACACGGCTGCCGCTACAGTCTTCTATCGTCAAAATTTTTGCGTACGTCTTCCGCATGGTCTAGGAAAGCCCGCTGTGAGCGTCACTCCGGCGGATCCAATCCGCGCCGTCGCAAAATTTTTCTTCGAAGGCGAGTGTAAATTTTTCGTTAAAGGTGTTACCTACGGTCCATTCAAACCGGATGCGTTAGGAAACTATCTCGGAACACGCGACCAAGCCGCGCGCGATCTCGCTCAGATTCGCGAATCCGGGTTTAACGTTGTTCGCGTTTATCACTGCCCGCCGCGTTGGTTTCTCGATGCCTGCGCCGAAGCCGGGGTACGCGCGCTCATCACGTTGCCCTGGGCCAAACACATCGAATTCCTACATCAACGATCGGCCCGAAACGAAATTACCCGCTCCGTTTCGAACGCCATCAAAATGCACGCCGGCCACCCCGCCATTTTCGCCTATCTCGTCGGCAATGAAATCGCGCCGCAAATGGTCCGCTGGTTGGGCGTGCGACGCGTCACAGAGTTTATCGAGCATCTCATTGCGATGGGCCGCAGCCTCGATCCGCGCGTTTTATTTTCCTACGCCACTTATCCGCCGACTGAATTCCTGCTCCCGCAAAACGTCGATTTTTTTTGCTTCAACGTTTATCTGCATAAGCAGCGCGATTTCGAGCGTTATCTCTTTCGTCTGCAAAATCTCATCGAAGATCGTCCGCTCATCCTTGGCGAATTCGGAATGGATACGATCCGGCACAGCCAGGATGAGCAGGCCGAAATGCTGAGCTGGCACGTCGATAGCGTCATCAAATGTGGACTCGCTGGCACCGTTTTCTTTTCCTGGACTGACGAATGGTACACCGGCGAACAGGAGATTACTGATTGGGCATTCGGGCTGGTCACGCGCGATCGTCAACCAAAAAAAGCGCTCCATGCTCTGCGCGAAAAACTTGGACAAGACGACGCCGTCCTTCCGCACCGTCATCTTAATCAAACGCCGTCTGTCTCAGTCATTGTTTGTTGTTACAACGGCGGCGCCACATTGAGGGCCTGTCTCGAGTCGCTCGGCAAAATCGATTACCCAAAGTTTGAGATCGTTGTGGTGGATGATGGATCCACTGACAACACCGCGCAGATTGCCGCTGAATTCCCGAACGTGCGGTACATCCATCAACCCAACCGTGGGCTGAGCGCTGCGCGGAACACCGGCGCCGCGGCCGCGCGCGGCGAAGTATTCGCCTACACCGACGCGGACTGTATGGCCGACGTCGATTGGCTATATTATTTGATCGGCACGCTCACCAGTGGCGACTTCGCGGGCGTGGGCGGTCCGAACGTTTCGCCGCCGGCAAAAACATGGATCCAGGCTTGTGTCGCCGCTGCGCCCGGCGGGCCGAGTCACGTCCTGTTAACCGATATCGTCGCCGAGCACATTCCTGGTTGTAACATGGCGTTTTGGCGGTGGGCTTTCGAAAATATCGGCGGGTTCGATCCGGAATATCACGCGGCGGGTGATGACGTAGATTTTTGCTGGCGGTTGCAACAAGCCGGCAGCGTAATCGCATTCAGCCCTACTGCCATCGTCTGGCACCATCGTCGTTTTACTCTGCGCGCGTTTCGCAAACAACAGGAAGGTTATGGCGAAGCCGAATCGTTGTTGCGTTTCAAGCATCTCATCTTTTTCGGGCCAACCGGAACTGCGAAATGGCGCGGGCAAATTTACGGCACACCGCGTTTCAGTTGGTTCATCAATCGCCCGATTATTTATCATGGAATTTTCGCAGACGGATTCTTCCAATCGATCTATCCCACTCCGCAATCGGAAGTGGCCGGTTATCTCAGCAGCATCGAATGGTTCACGCTCACCATCTTTCTTTTCGGCGTGGGCGTATTTATTCCACCGCTGCGGATCGTCCCGTATCTGATGCTCGGCGGCACACTTTGTGTCGCGCTCTCTTATATGGTACGCGCGCGGATCGAGCCGCACTTCGATACCATTCTTTCCCGCCTGCTGGTGATGTTTCTGGCTTTTGCGCAACCACTCGTTCGGGGTTGGTCGCGTTATTTTACCTGGTTGCATTTCAAACGCACTCCCGGTTCTGTTATTGCGCAACACGAGAAGCTTCCCGCCGGTAGGAAATTTGGCGGGAGCTGGGGCCGCCTCGCTTACTGGAACGAGGAAGGCAAGGATCGTCACAACCTCTTACGAGAAATCTTCACGCTCCTTGATCAGGAAAACTGGCGTTACTCGATCGATACCGGCTGGCAGGAATGGGACATCCAGATTTACGGTAATTTCTGGTGGAGCATCATTCTGCGGACGGTTACGGAATATCACGGCGACGGAAAATGCCTGACCCGCGTTCAACTTCGCTACCGTTACGTCACCACCACTGTGATCGTAAATCTCATCGTCCTCACCTTGCTCATCTACCATTTCCTTAAAACTGGGCACGTCCAACTTCTCTTCGCCGTCCCTTACGCACTCTTTGCCTTGTTCCTTTTCCTGAGGGCACGCCGGTTGAAAACGAGGGTGCGGGAGCTGATCGATTTTGCGGCTTATCGGATCAACATGAATCGCATTTTGCGATCGCGTTTTCGCCCCAATCCAATCGCCAGCGCACCGAAGTGAAGGTGCGATTTTGGATCGCGCTCGTCGCGCAATTGGTGCTCTTCGCTTCGCTTAATCTTTTCGACGACTGGACCCTGGAATGGATGCCAGTGTATTTTGTCGCCTGCGCGATTCTGTGCGGCCTCGCTTACTTGTTTGCAGCGACCGAATTTGCCGCGATCAACAAAAACGCAGTCTGGATTTTCTGGCTGGCCACAATCGTACTGCGTTTGCTGGCGATGCCCCAGACACCGGGCAACGAAGTCTGGCGCTTTCAAGCCGACGGAGTGATTCAACGCGCCGGATTCAATCCCTATCAGGTCGCGCCGAATGATTCCCGCGTAGCCGGCAAAATCCCGGAACTTGCGCGCGTCCCGCGGACCGATGAGCCCACCGCCTTCGCACCGGGCGCCGAAGTTTTATTTCGCGCCATCCCTGCGACAAACAGCGCGCTACTCTACAAAATAATTTTTGGCGCTGCCGATTTACTCGCCATCGCGCTCCTTCTTCGGCTGCTTGATAAACAAACTGCCGTCTGGTTCGCCTGGAATCCGCTCGTCGCTTATAGTTTTTTTGGCGCAGCACATTTCGACAGCATCATTTTGCTCGCCATTGTCGCGCTGATTTTCTTCCTCGAACGATTTGAACAAACGGCGCGCTGGAAATTTGCCCTCGGCGCCGCCGTCGCGCTTGGATTTGCCATCGCACTTCGACCGGTCTGCATCGTTTTGTTGATTCCATCACTTTTTGCCTTGCGTCGCTACTTCATTGCAGTCGCGGCTACCATCGCTTTGCCCGTTCTCGTTGATTGCACGTTTGGGTTTCCCTTTGCGCAAAATCTGTTCGGTGACTTCGGTCATGTCAGTCGGCTCAATGATTTATTTTGGTGGCTGATTGAAGACACGATTTTGCCAAATTGGCATCAGCAATATTATCGCTACGACCTAATCCTTCTGATTGTGTCGGCGCTGATTGGTCTCTTTTTCATGCGCAATTGGCGGCGCGGCATGCTTTGGTCGCTCGGCGCCAGTCTCATTCTCGCGCCGGCCTTAAACGCCTGGTATGTGACTTGGATTCTGCCAGTGGCTACGTGGCGGCGCGCCTTCGCCTGGCATTTTCTGAGTGTCACTATTTTCGCTTACTACCTCTTTTATAATGAGCGCCTTTTCGCTCTCCCCTGGCACGCCGAACCATGGTTGCGAGGCATAATCGTGTTGCCCGTGCTTTTCGCCATGATCGTAATGGCCACGCAGCACCATCAGGCTCTAAACGCGGCTAACTCAACACCTCCCTCATCGCCCGTTTAAAATCTTCCGGCAACGGCGCTTCGAAATGCATCCGCCCTTTCGTCCGTGGATGATCAAACGCCAGTTTCCAGGCATGCAACATCTGGCGCGAAAAATCTCCTGTGCGGCGCCCTCCGTAAACAATGTCGCCTAAGATCGGATGTCCAAGATGTTGGAGATGCACACGAATTTGATGCGTCCGGCCACTGTGCAATCGGCATTCGAGCAAGCTCGCGCCGCCTCCACTGCGCACAACTTTAAAATCCGTTCTCGCTTCTCGCCCACCTTCGCGTGCGATCGCCATTTTCTTGCGATGAACTCGATGACGCGCGATTGCGGCCACAATTGTTCCGGAACCGCGACGCAGCTTCCCGGCGACGAGCGCGAGGTAAATCTTTTCCACTCTGCGCGCCGCGAATTGCCGGGACAAGTCGAGATGTGCGAAATCATTCTTTGCCACTGCCAGGCAGCCGCTTGTTTCCTTATCAAGCCGATGAACAATGCCCGGCCGTTCCTTGCCGCCGATGCCGGAAAGATTTTTGCAATGCGACAGCAAGGCATTAACCAGTGTGCCGCATTTCCGTCCAGCGCCCGGATGAACCGAAATTCCCGCCGGTTTGTTTATAACAATCAAGTCGTCGTCTTCGAACAGAACGGAGAGCGCGACCTTTTCTGGGACCAGGTCAATTGGTTGAACCGGTGGTTCCACCATGGTAATGCGGTCACCCGCGTGAACGATGTCGCGTGCGCGCGGCGCACCGCCATTTACCGTCACGAAACCCTCCCGGATAAGGGCTTGAATTCGAGAGCGAGAAAGCTCGGGAGCGGAGTCTGCGAGAAACCGATCCAGGCGGGTGCCCGCATCCGTTGCTTTAACGATAAGCTCGCGGCCGTTTTCCTGTGTCATTGACGATGTTACTATCGCAAAAATGAGCGATCCGAACACGATTTCGTGTCCCGAATGCGGTTTGCCTGTGGATATCGGTGATGCCGAACCGCTTTCGCGCGTACCTTGTCCAGCTTGTGGCGAACGGGTCAGAATCGCGCGTTCCTTCAATCATTTCGAGCTGCGCGAGACCCTCGGAACCGGCGGAATGGGGACAGTTTATAGAGCGCGCGACACCCAACTCGACCGCGATGTCGCGCTGAAACTTTTGCGCAAAGATCTGGGTCCAGAATACGCCAATCAATTGCAGCAGGAGGCCCGGATCACCGCTTCGGTCAATCATCCGCATGTAGTCCAGGTGTTTTCCTTCGGACACGATCACGATCAATACTATCTCGTGATGGAACTGGTCGACCGCGGGACGCTTGACGACCTCATGGCCGAACAAAAAAAAATTCCCGAAGCACATGTGTTGCGCACAGGGATCGACGTCGCCCGCGGATTGCGTGCGGCTTATCAAAAAGGATTGATCCATCGCGACGTCAAACCGGCCAATATTTTGTTCAACGAGGAGGGGATGGCGAAGATCAGCGATTTCGGTCTAGCGGGCATCGTCGAGCCGCAGAGGCAAACCAGCGGCGCCATCTGGGGCACGCCCTATTACATCGCACCGGAGCGATTGAATAATCAGCCGGAAGATTTTCGCAGCGATATTTACAGTCTTGGCGCCACCCTCTTTCACGCGGTCGCGGGCCGGCCGCCTTTCGACGGCGAAACGATGTCAGCATCGGATCTGCGCACGTTGAAGGACAATCCGTTGAAACTAAAAGACGTGGCCCCGGAAGTTTCACGACCCACCGCCACCGCTATCGCAAGAATGATCGCACCAGACCCGCGTTTGCGTTTCGCCTCGCACGACGCGCTCATCCTCGCCCTCCAGAAGTCGGAGCGCCTTCTTCGCGGCGAACCGAAACCGTGGAGCGCCAAAGCTGCCTTGCTCATCGCCGCGGTCACACTCCTCGGACTGATCGTTTTGGGCTGGTTTCTCCTCGCCCGTCCCCGTGCGCCAGCCGAAGCTGCCGGCTCGATTAACGCGCCTCCCGTCTTGGATATTAGCCGCGAGTTTGACGACGGGCGGCGGCAGATAATTGACGGCAGATACCCGGCGGCACGCGCTACTTTCGCACGGCTCGCTTCCCAGACCAAGAACAATCAGCCAATTTACGACTGGGCATTACTCAATCAGGCCGTCGCCGCTTTGCTCGATCAGCAGGAGTCGTTAACGCGTCAGGCCCTGCACGAAGTAGAGAATGCGGGGACGGGCAACTTCTCCGACGCATCGTTAGGTGCGTTCCTGCGCGATACCGCCAAGCTCGCCAATTTGCACAGCACCGTCGCACTGTCCGATGTTCCCGACCACGCGGCGAAACCGTTTGCCTTATTCTTGTTAGGATTAACAGACGTTCAGCTTGGTCGATTTAATGATGCGGAAGCATTACTGAAAGCGTTTGTCGCGTCGCAACCACCGCAGAGTTTGGCCTGGATCAGCGAATACAAACCGATTGCGCGAAAGTACCTGGCGGATTCACAGGCTATGCTGGCCTGGCGAGAACAGCATAGGTCCGCCAAAAGTATGACCGAACTCAGGAACGCATTAAGTAGTTTGCAGGATCTGATCGCGCAGTTACAAAAAAATACTGCCATCTCGGCTGAAGCGTTGCTGGCGCAAAAAACGTTGGTCGCTCGACTTCGCGATGCCGAAATGCCACGATGGAACGCAGCTCTGGAATCCTATCGGCGGCTGACTGCCATTTACGATTTCACCGGAGCCGCCAGTGCAATTAGAAAAGTGAAACTGACGGAGCCGTCGCTCAGAGAAACACAACGTAATTGTCAAAATGTGGCTGACTGGTTGGCACAATGGAAGGCAACGCTGATTAACGATTTGAATACGCACGGTTATACCGGTGTAGTGGTTGTGAGCGATACCGAATACAACGAGATCGCTGGCGCGACCGCGGGAAAACTGAAAATGAGAGTGCCGTATGGAATCGCTGAAATACAATGGCTGAAAGTGCCGGCGCCAACCCTGGTAACGGTTTCGAGTTCTTTCGCCACCGATGCCGACCGCCAGTGGCGCTGCGGCGTATTTGCCTGGGCGTTCGGGCAGACCAATGCCGCACGGCAACTCTTCGATGCAGCGTGTTCAGCCAAGCCATCTTACAAAGAAGCACGCAAGTTTTTCGACCAGACGAAACCGTAAATCACTGGCAAGCCACCTGCTCAAACTAGAAGGGTGCGCACCACCAGCTGTTGTTTCTTCCTATCAATCAGTCTGGCAATGGCGGGAACATTGCCGCTTACAACGAGCGACCTCAGCCTGATGCTTCGCTCCGGTTATTCCGTGCCAACGATTGAGGCAGAACTTGCCACCCGCCATTTCGCCGACCAGCTCGATGAAGCCAAGCGCAGTCAGCTAATCAAGGCCGGCGCCACCACTCAGTTACTGGACGCAATTGAGAGCGGAAAATTTGCCGTCCCGAAAGACGAACTGGAAAAATCGCGCCGGAAAATGGAAGATCAGGCGCATGACAGAGCACTGCTGGCCGAGCAAGCGAAAAGAAACGATACTCTTTACCAAAACCAATTGCTGAAACAGCGAGCGCGGGTGGTTACGCAGGGTTCCGCTGATGCCATTGCTGGCGCAGCCAAAGGCAATCTGGTTCGCCTTCAAAACGGCAACTTAGTCTCCTCTTACGACGAGGAACTCGCGCCGAAGCACATCTACGGTCTTTATTTCTCAGCTCACTGGTGCGGACCTTGCCGGAAGTTCACACCCCAGTTGGTCGCCTACTATAATCAGATCGCGCACGACCATCCCGAGTTCGAAATCATTTTCGTGAGCGCCGACAAATCGGCCGACGGCATGGCGACTTACATGCGTGAGACCGGCATGCCCTGGCCTGCTATCGAATACAGCAAGCTCGCCAGCGTTCCCGCTTTGCAAAAATACGCGGGCAAGGGCATCCCCGATCTCGTTATCGTCGATGCCAGCGGCAAAGTGCTGGCCGACAGTTTTGTCAGCGGCAAATATGTTGGACCAGCAAAAGTCCTTGACGACTTGAGTACGATTTTCGCGCGCAGTAATGCCCCGCAAGTGGCGGCCAATCGCTAACGAGACTCGGACAGCCTTTCGTCATCCTCGAATCGCGAAAAAACGCCAGCTGGCTCAGCCTCAACTCTTGGTGCGTCTATGCTTGGACAAATCCAATGCGATACGAGCGATGCTGTAGAATAACATCAGTGCAGCGATGGGAACCAGCCAGATACCCAGTCCCGGGTCTCCGCCGTAACTAACGACTCCTCCGAGAAAGAAGCCCAACGGGAAAAGGAGCCCGGCCCAAATCAGACAGAACGACACTGCGGGCCGGAGTTCAAACCGCTCGACATTTCGCGCGGTCAATCCGGCAACGATATTGACCAGCGCCAAGGCGGTGCCGTGAGCATGCGCTAGAGTAAACATCAGCCGACGCATCTCGTTTCCGACATCAACGTACCAACCGATTTTGAATCCGTGCAACGTCTCGAGCAAGCCACCTAACGATAAAAAGACAAGTAGCGACCACCAGCCGAAACGCAGGTTGCGATCGCAGTTATGCCCGATTGAAGGCAGGCGGTCGGATGGACGCATCATTCAGCGAGAATAATCGGTTTGTCATCGCGCTCGCTTCGGAGTCGCTGGAAGATATCCTGCCGAAAATGTCCGTCGGCATCCAGCACTGTCTCCGGTTGGTAAGTTGCATTGGGGTCACGGATTTCGCGCAGCCATTTTTCATAGGCGTACGCGGTTACTTCACTGATTAAATCGTCGGCGGCGGTATAGGTAAAGGAAAAGTCAGAAAATCCGGGCAAAGTCTGGAGCGATTTCCAGGCATCAAACCGCACCGCGGCGTAAGGATCACTCATGCTGTATATCAGATAGGGATAGATCCAGTCGCGCCCTGCAGTTTTTTGCGCGCTCTCCCAACCCATTCCCCAAGCTATAAGAGCGCGCTGCCCGGCGTCGCCTTTCACAATCCATTGCACGGCAGCAGCAATATTTCGATCGTCGGACGAAAGCTGCGGCATGGGTTCGTGATACCACGCCTCCAGTTTCTGCGCCGTCCAGGCAAGAGTCTGGTTGAGGTGACAAAGATTGCAGGCATTCGGACGCCCATAATTGATGCTTTCCACCACCGTAGGCGAAGAAACCTGGTGACTGCGCATCGCGTGCAGCAAACCAAACGTCGTGCGAGGCATGTGACAGTTGTAACACCGGCTCCCGCTTGAATCAGCAACATGGTGGGTGTGCCCGCTAATGTTCGTCGCCATCGTTCGATGGCATTGCAAACACGCCGCGTCAGAATCCATCTTCGGTTTCAGCTGGGCGGTGTGCGCCCATTTTTCTAGACTGGTCTGGCCAGGGGAATCGAGATGCATTTCATGGCAGGAAATGCAGGAGAATTCTCCGCCCCGAAAACAGGGCGACGCTTGCACACCGTTAAACTCTCTCCCCGTGACCCGAACCATACCGTCGTCCCAGAATCGACTCCTGAAAAAATCCGGCTCAGTCCGGCGAATGAAATCCTTCTCTTCGGTGTGGTCCGCCGGCTGTGGTTGAACGACGAAACGTTGAGCGAGATCGTGCGCCCCCGGACGAAAGGCACTGCCATGGCGATTAAAATCAATCTTGTCTGACATGTTGTTGAATGCCCAGACGCTGTGGCATTGGCCGCAATCGAGTGCCGAATCGGGTGCTTTTAAACGAGCCGGATTTTTAATTGTCGGATCGGTTTTCGTTGTGAGATGAAGTTTGAAGCGGCGGATTGGATTGCGATTGCGTTCGGTGTGCTCGCGTCCCTCGCTGTGACAGGCTTCGCACGCGACGCCGAACTCAGCGACCTGCGAATCCCATCTGTTGCCTTCGACAAAACGCGATTGTCCCTGCGTGACATGGCAATCCATACAGGCGCCGTTCCATGCACCGAGAGAATAATATTCTTTTAGATTGGGCGGAATCAGGAACGTCTGCGTCACCGGCGCCCACATTCTTTCCGCGACAATGTAAGCGAAAGGAAGTTGTTGCAAAGTCCGCCCGTGTCCCGTCTCCAACCACGGAATTTGCAATGTATGCGAACCCGTGAGCAGAACGACTTGTTGCCGTTCGCGGTAGCTACCGTCTTCTGCTCGCACCCGAATAAAGAACTTGTCGCTGCGGCGTTCTCCCTTGTACTCGCGGCCGTTGAAAGTGAGATCAAGTTTGCTCATGTCATCGGGAAGAGAGGTCGGCGTTGCGACCTGCGTCATGGTGCGATGAAACGACCCATGCCAGCTTGTATAATTCTCGACATGACACGTTCGACACGCGCTTGATGTCGCGTAACCGGGAATCCCCGATTGGATTGGCCGATTCTCCGGCGGTAGCGCCTCGGTTCGAAAGTCACGGAGCGAAATCGAAGTGAGTATCCCCGCGCCTGCAATGGTCGCGCTAATGAAGAACCCATGCCACCAGGATCGAGATAACTTCGGCATTGCTCATTTCGATATTAAGGGAAGCACCGAGGCGGGTAAACTGTTTGCAGCCGTGCGATTTTCTGCATTCCGCCTGGCGAGTTAATATTTGAGTGTCGCACCTGCAACACTGAATTGTTCAGGCGAAATCTGTAGGGTCGATTTACGGATGAAACCGTGGGTGAACGAATCGCGGTTTCGAGAGTCAGATTTACACGAATGGTTCCGATGTTACGTTCATCGGGCGTATCTTTTGTGCCCGCGCAAAATTAAATGGAACAAACCCCGCCATTTCCTTCACCGGAAGAACTGAAATCGAAGCTAGCTGATTTTATGAAATCAAACTTCGGCGATAGGGTGGCTTTTACCACCCTCACCCAGCCGGATACGGTCGAGACCGGGAACGATGACAAAAGCCCGCCGGAAGAGGCGAAGGAATTCGAATTTCACTTTTTGCCGCGCGACATCAAAGCGCACCTCGATCGTTTTGTGATCAAACAAGACGAAGCGAAAAAGGTACTCTCGATCGCAGTCTGCGACCATTACAACCACGTCAATCACGTCCGGCAGTTGGAGAGGGAAAATGCCAATGGCGCAGTCGAAACGGAATATGCCAAGCAAAATGTTATTCTCGTCGGCCCGACCGGAGTCGGAAAAACGTATCTGATCAAACATATCGCTGATCTGATCAAGGTCCCTTTCGTTAAGGCGGATGCGACGAAGTTTAGCGAAACTGGTTACGTCGGCGGTGACGTGGAAGATTTGGTGCGTGAACTGGTGCACAAAGCCGATGGCGACGTGAACCGGGCGCAGTTCGGGATTATTTACATTGACGAAATCGACAAGATCGCGTCCGCCGGCAACATGATCGGGCGCGATGTCAGCGGTCGCGGTGTGCAAACGACATTGCTAAAATTAATGGAAGAAACCGAAGTACCGCTGCGCAGCGCGATGGATTTGCAGGGACAGATTCAAGCGGCCTTGGAATTTCAAAGGCGCGGCAAGTCGAGTCGACAAACCATCAATACCCGCCATATCCTATTTGTCGTTAGCGGCGCATTCGAGCGTTTGAAAGAACAGGTTTCGCGTCGAGTCAAAGGCCAGATCGGATTCAGCGCCGAACCGATCCGCGTAATGGATAACGAGCTTTTCCAATTCGTTACCACGCAGGATTTCATCGAGTTCGGGTTTGAGCCGGAATTCATCGGCCGCCTGCCGGTGCGCGTTGTTTGCGAAGAATTGAGCGCGGATGATCTCTTCAGCATCATGAAGTATTCGGAAGGTAGTTTGCTGCGGCAATATGAACGCGCCTTTCGTGCTTACGGTATCGCCATCAGTTTCGAGGATGAGGCGCTGCGCTTGATGGCGCAGGCTGCGGCGACGGAGAAAACCGGCGCGCGCGGCTTGCTGACGGTGTGGGAAAAACTATTTCGCGATTTTAAATTTTATCTCGCCGGCTCCGGCATCAGCCAACTGCGGGTCACGGCCGAACTAGTGCACGAACCGAAACGCGTTCTCGATCGCCTGCTGGCCGAAGGTCACAAACACGAGGCGGTCGTACTCGATCAGCAGATTGATGTCTTCAGCGAATCATTTCGGCGGCAACACGATCTCGAAATCGCGTTTGAAAAGGCGGCGCGGCGCCGGCTGGTCGAACGCGCGCAGACGGAAAAAATGTCGATGGCGGATTTGACGGCGCATCTATTTCGCGATTTTCATTTTGGATTGAATTTGGTGCGAAAAAATTTCGGACAGAATAAGTTTACCCTGCCGCTTTCGGCGGTGGACGCGCCGGACAAATTTCTCAGCGATCTGGTGGTGCAATCCTATTATCCGGTACGCCAAACGAACGAAGCTGGATGAAACGCTCGCTTCTTTTTGCAGGCATCATCGCGGTCGCGGTTGCGGCGGTTGCGAGCATTTCATACGCCGGCGGATGGCTCGCTGGAGTTGAGCTGCCGCTGAGAAACTGGATGGTGAAATTGAACGGGCCAGCCCGCGATCTTAGCAACATTTGGCAATACAGCCTGATCACACTCCTCGGTTTTGCCACTGCATGGATCACAATCACGAGCGCTCGAAGGCATGGCATCGCCCTGCTCGTTCTCGCGGTAATTGCGGAGCTTCTGACGCTCACTTGGGTTCTGTCGCTCTATCACATTTTCTTTGCCCCGCTATCCTGCATCCTCGCTGTCATCCTTGGTTACGGCGGGGCGCTACTCTACCTGGTAATCGCTGGACGCAAACGCGCCGGCATCCCCCTTTCCTTGTTCAATGGCAAACTCTCGAGCACACAAATTACGCGTTTACGCGCCGGCGAAGTCGAATTCGACGGCAATCCGCGCGCTTTCGAAACGAGCGTGGTGGTGTGCGATTTGGCCAATAAGTACGACCTCGCTGATACCGACGAGCCCGGTGTGGTGGCGAAGGCCAGCGAGAGGTTTACCGCGCGCGCGGCCGAATTATTGCGCGATGCCGGTGCTTACTTGCATGCCGCCGACGGCGAAGGCGTCGTTGCCGTGTTTGGATTCCCAGGGGCTCTGGAGGATCACGCGGAGAAAGCAGTGCGCGCCGCATTCGATCTCGCGCGTGCATTTGCGGAAAACTCAAGCGGCAGCAACGGCCAAGACGCCACTGCCGGCGCACATGTCGGGGTTAGTTCCGGCTCAATGATCACCGCGCCAACGGAGGAAAAGCAGGACATTTTTGTGCTAGGCGAGCCGATCGAGTTAGCCCGACGCTTCTGCGTCGCCAATCGCTTTTATGGCTCGCAGATCCTCATCGGGCCGCGCACCTTTGAGCTGGCCAATAACGCCATCGTTGCGCGCCCGATCGATTTTCTCAGCGGTGTCAACGCCCAGGAGCGACATGAAATTTATGAGCCGCTCGCCTTCACCGCTGATGCGCCCAGCGAATTAGTAGCGCGGCGTGATTCTTTTTGGAACGGTGTCGTCTTATACCGAGAGCAGCGTTGGGCCGAAGCCTACAGTGAATTCCAAAAGGCGCGCGGACCGAACCACGAGGAAGATGCGCCGCTTAATCTTTATCTGCGCCGTCTCGAGCCGCTCGCGCTGCATTTAATGGAATCGCCGGCGAAATAGGTCCAAGCCGGACTGGCGGATTCGAGCCGGACTGGCGGATTCGAGCCGGACCGGCGGATCCGAGCTGGACTGGCGATCAGAGTTTTGAGAAGAACCGAGTATCCAGAAGCGCTTCGTGATTTGATCACGCAGTTACGGCAAATGCCCGGCGTCGGGCCGCGCTCGGCCGAGCGCATTGCCCTGTGGATGGTACAATCACGCGACGATCAGCCGGAACAAATCGCGGGCGCGATTTCAAAAACGCGCACCCAAATTCATCCCTGTAAACTTTGCGGCTTTTTTGCGACGGACGAGCTTTGCGAAATTTGTCGCGACGATTCGCGGTCGAGCGATTTGCTCTGCGTGGTCGAACAACCGACCGATATTCTTCCACTCGAAAAAACGAGCGCTTTTCGTGGACGGTATCATGCTCTCGGTGGCCGGATCGCGCCGCTCGATCACGTCGCGCCGGAAGATTTGCGAATCAAAGAATTGCTCGATCGAATCGAGCGGGAAAAATTCTCGGAAATCATTTTCGCGCTCGCCGCCGATGTCGAAGGCGAAGCGACTACGAACTATCTGGTCGAGTTATTGAAAGGAAAATCGGTAAAATTAACAAGGATTGCACATGGTTTGCCTGCCGGGGGTGGCCTCGAATCGGCTGACGAACTTACGCTTTATCAGGCGTTGACCGGAAGAACGAAACTCTAATCGTTGAAACGTTAAATTGTTGAATCGTTAAAACGTTGAAGCGCTGTAGCGGCAGCCATATCGGCCGCAATTTAACTTTTGTAACCCTTTTAACGTTGTAACTTTTACTCGATGTCTTGCGCGAAAATCGACCCTTCACTCCACCAGGCCCAAAAACCGCCCTGGATCAAAGTGCGACTGCCATCGAATCCGGTTTTCTTTTCCACCAAAGCGCTGATTTCCGATTTGCGATTGCATACAGTCTGCGAAAGCGCGCAGTGCCCGAATCGCTGGGAGTGCTGGAGTCAAGGCACGGCGACAATGATGATCGCGGGCGACCGCTGTACCCGTGCCTGCGGATTTTGCGCGGTTACGACGGCGAAACCGTTTGCCTTGGAAGAAGATGAGCCGGAGCGCGTGGCCGAAGCAGTGCGCCGGATGAAATTGAAACACGTCGTCATCACCGCAGTCGCGCGCGACGATCTGAAGGATGGCGGCGCGAATCACTTCGCGCGCACCATCAACGCCATTCGCCAAATGGATCCGAAAATCGTTATCGAAGTGTTAGTGCCCGATTTTCATGCCCAGGACTGCTGCATTCAGATCGTGCTCGATGCCGCGCCAGACATTTACAATCACAACATGGAAACGGTCGAGCGCCTGACACCGATGGTGCGTTCGCGCGCGAAATACCGGACTTCGCTGCAAGTGCTGAAGCGAGCGAAAGAGCTTTCGCCAAAAGTGGTGACGAAGAGCGGCGTCATGCTTGGTCTTGGTGAGACCGAACCGGAGTTATTTCAAACGATGGATGATTTGCGCGAAGTAGGGGTGCAAGTTCTTACCATGGGCCAATTCCTTCGTCCGACTCCGCAGCATCTGCCGGTAGTTGAATACATCACGCCCGCCCAATTCGAATTCTTCGGCGAAATTGCACGCAAAAAAGGATTCGAACACGTCGCCTCAGGTCCGCTCGTGCGCAGCTCGTATCACGCCGCCGATTTTCATCCTGTCGTTCGCTAGTGATGGAACGCGATCGTTCGCGAATCGCGGCGGTGATTCCTGCTTATCAGGAAGAGAAATACGTTAGTGAAGTAGCGCGGCGGGCGCGCGCGCAGTTGCAAAATGTTCTCGTCGTTGATGACGGATCAACTGACGCGACCTCGGACCGGGCGCGATCCGCTGGAGTCGATGTCGTTGTTCATCCTCAAAACCGCGGCAAAGGTGAATCGATCAAGACCGGGTTACATTATTGGCTCCAGCGCGGCAGCGAATACGTCGTGCTGCTCGACGCTGACGGGCAGCATTTGCCTGAAGAAATTTCGCGGTTTGTAGAGGCCGCCGCGTCGGACAACCAAGCGAAAATTTTCGTCGGCTCGCGCATGAATGACACAAGCACGATGCCTTTTGTGCGACGAATCGTGAACCGCTACATGAGCGGCAAAATCAGCCGGGCCTGCGGCCAGCAGATTCCGGATACGCAATGCGGCTTTCGTATGCTTCATCGCGATATCATTCCGGAAGTTCTAAGCGGCGCCAGCCGGTTCGAGTACGAGACCGAAATGCTTATCATCGCGAGCAGGAAGGGCCATCGTGTGGCGTCAGTCCCGATCACCACGGTTTATTCTGACGAAGTCAGCAGCATCAATCCCGTGCGGGATACCCTGCGTTTCTTCAAATTGATGCGGCGATATCGGGAATTGTAGTGGCAGCCTTCGCAATTTATTCGCGGGTGTGACCAAAGCTTTTTAGCGTTCCCCCACTCTGTCATCCCGAGCGCAAGCGAGGGACCTCGCCAATGATCGTGGGTCACGCAAGCCTCTTTGCATAGCTATCCTCCACTCGTGAGGTCCCTCGAGTTCTTCGCCTTTCGGGATGACGGACGCCTGACGAGCCGCGTGTGCCGCCCAGATCAAATCAAACCGCGCCGCTTGAAGTCGCCGATGTTTTCGCCAGCGGAGCGCTCGATCATCTCGATGGTGAACTTGAGCAGACAAACCTCCCACGCTTCATCCACCCCTTGAATGATTGCGCCATTCGGATCACCGGCGCGTTCTACTGCACGCCGAGTGCGATCGATGACCGATTGCAACGTGGCACTCACGGTTTCTTCGGTGACGCCAGATTTGCGAAATTGGAATCCGTAGCGCAACACCGCGATCTGCCGCGCGTCCTCCCGCAGCCGCTCCACATATTCCTGCGCTTTTTCACCAAACCCTTCCAACATCATTCGGTGGAAATATTCCGGACTCAGAATTTTCGGGCGCTCGGCTTCGATCCGACCAGTGCGAATGCGGACCTGATCGACCCGGTCCATCAACTCGGAGATGAGATGAAACTCAAAGCTGGTGTTGCCAAAGGTCGCGATCTGCCGTGCCGGCGCGAGAATAACCTGCGTATTCTCAATGGCGTATTCGATATCGTCCTGTTTCAAAATTCTGCAGGTAAGAATACGACGGAAGCGGCGCAATATCCAGAAGCTGGTAATCCAAAGATTGTCGACCGCCCAAGGTCGATCGGCCACACCGCCTCATTACACGAGCTTGAGCATCCTGCGCGTGGCCTAAATTCGGATCGACAAGAGACTGGCTCGATCCCACCCCGCTACTTTTTCTCCAAGAGCGGCAGGAATGCTTCGTAATCTTCGTCTTTCATTCGTTCGATCGGAATGAAACGGAAGGCGGCCGAGTTGACGGCGTAGCGTTGTCCAGTCGGCGAAGTCGGGTCGGGAAAGAGATGGCCGAGGTGGGCATCGCTGCGTTTGGCGCGGACCTCAGTGCGCTGCATGCCGCTCGAAGTGTCCATTTTTTCAACGACGAGATCTTTTGAGATCGGTTTGGTAAACGTCGGCCGTCCCGTGCCACCATCGAATTTGTCGAGCGAAGTAAAGAGCGGTTCGCCGGTGATGACATCGACGTAAATGCCGACGCGTTCGTTATCCCAGAACTCATTCTGGAACGCGGTCTCTGTGCCATTTTCCCGCACGACAAGATATTGGTCCGGCTTTAATCGCCTTTTCAAAGTGGCGTCGTTCGGCACGGGCCGGTTAGGATCGAAACCTGTGACCTCCTTTTTTTCTTGATGCGAGAGAAGAAAAAAGTAGACCGCCCCGGCGGCGAGGACGGTCACGACGCCGAGGCCGACGTAGGTGCTGAGGGTCCATTTTTCCTCGCTGGTGATTCGACCGCCGACCATGACCACGAAATTGAATCAGAAACGAGTCACTTTCGTCACTTCTTTTTCTCAAACAAGTTTTTGACGAAGACGCGCTCTCCAAGGATACCTGCGTCACCGATGTCGGCTACAGCGTTTTGTTCGCACGGCCGGCGACGAAGAAAGCGGCCAACGAGCTTGCCGAAAGTGAATCTGTAGAGGCAGGCGTGCCGCCTGCAAAATTTTTCAAATGCAGCCGACACGGCTGCCCCCACAGAAAATAGAATTCCTGGGAATCGGGACCGAGATAGTTTAGCGTTCCGCTTAGGGTCGCGCACACCAGACCGCCCGAATCTGTAGCCGGGATCGGTGATCCCGGTGAGATTGAACTGCCGTCTTAATGTGCCACCTCAGATCCCAGGTTCGATTAGGGGCGACTCTGCTGGCGCTTCCGCGGCCATGCGTTTAGTCGCGCGCCAGCGCAAAACCGCTTCCGCCGAAACAAGGACAAGCGCGATCCAGATGAGGAGAAAGGTAATGAAATGCTGGCGGGTGAATGTCTCGTGATAAACAAAAAGGCCAAGAATGAAACTAATGCTGGGTGAGAGATACTGAAGGAAGCCAATCGTGACTAATCGTAAATGTCGCGCGGCATAGCCGAACCAGACCAGCGGAACGGCGGTCACGATCCCAGTGGTCATTAGGATCGCGGAAAGAGAGAGGTGCGACGGGCCAAAGATCAGGGGGCCGCGATTGGCGAGCATAACAAGATAAATTAGGGCCAACGGCAAGAGAAACAGCGTTTCCAAAAACAGCCCGGGAATCGCAGCCGTGCCAGACTGTTTCCGCAACAATCCGTAGAGGCCGAAACTGGTGCAAAGCCCCACTGCGATCCACGGGAAATGGCCGTAGCCGAAGGCGAGAATACAAACCGCGACAGAAGCAATGAGAATGGAGGCGATCTGCGAGGTACTGAGTCGCTCGTGCAAAATGATGGCCCCAAGCAGGACATTCACCAGCGGCGTCATGAAATAGCCGAGGCTGGTTTCGAGGACGTGACCGATGTTAACCGCCCAAATGAAGAGTAACCAGTTCAAGCCGACCATGACGCCGCTGCCGAAACAAAAAAGTGCGCTGCGTCGTGAGAGAACGTTGCCGATGACTTCACGCCAGCGCTCTTGCCAGCTCAGCAGAAGGCCGAGAAACACAATGGTCCAGACAAAGCGGTGCGCCAGAATTTCCAGCGCAGGAACTTTGGTAAGCAATTTCCAATAAATCGGCACCAGTCCCCACGTTGCGAAGGATGCAACTCCGGCGATGAAGGCAGATGTATGTTGCGGATCGGTTCCACCAGACCTGGCCATGCTCGCTCGTATTTCATCAATCGGAGTAGTTCGCAACCCTCCACTTGCTGGCGATGAGATAGTTTGTAATGACGGAATTCTGGAGCTGATCCCGTGAAATCGTTTTTTGTCGAACTGAAGCGGCGCAAGGTCTATCGCGTTGCCATTGCCTACGCGGTCGCCAGCTGGTTGCTAATTCAAATCGCAACCCAAGTCTTTCCATTCTTCGAAATTCCAAACTGGGCGGTGCGTTTGGTCGTGATTGTGCTGGTGCTGGGATTTCCGATCGCGCTCATCTTGTCCTGGATATTCGATCTGACTCCGCAGGGAATCAGGCGCACCGATGACAGCGACAGAAGTTTGGCTGCGCTGCAGATCGCCCCTGCCACAACCCGCAACATTCCCGAAAAAAGCATTGCCGTTCTTCCGTTCGAAAATTTGAGCGACGACAAAGAGAACGAGTACTTCGCGGCCGGAGTACACGACGACATTCTCTCGAATCTGGCAAAGGTTGCGGATCTTAAAGTCATTAGCCGCACCTCGGTGCAACAATTCAAGAGCGGCGTGCGCAATTTGCGTGAAATCGGACTGGCACTGGGCGTAGCGCATATTTTGGAGGGCACGGCACGCCGCGCCGGCAATCGCATCCGGGTCAATGCGCAGCTGATTGATGCACGGAGCGATGCCCACCTTTGGGGAGAAACATTCGATCGCGAGATCACCGATCTCTTCGCGCTGCAAAGCGAATTAGCCGAACGCATCACGCAGGCGTTGCGGGCAAATCTTTCGGCGCGCGAGAAAACGAACCTGCAAACCCATCCCACCCGCGATATCCTCGCCTACGAACTTTTCCTGCGCGCGCGAGAGTTGTTTCACTGGGCGGGGAGCGGCTATTCGTACGACAAAGGAGCCGATGCCCTTCGGTTGATCGATGAGGCGATCAAGCGAGATCCTCAGTTTGCGCTCGCCTATGCCTTGGCGTCGCGTCTGCACTCCGAATTATTTTGGTTCGGCTACGACAAAAGTGCATCGCATTTGGAAAAAGCGAAGGCAGCGGCCGATGCTGCGCTGAAACTTCAGCCGGACCTGGGCGAAGCGCATCTTGCGACTGCCTTTTACTATTACTATGGTTTTCGGCGGTACGATGTTGCCCAAAAGCACGTCACTGCCGCAGTTCGCGCGATTCCAAACAACGCCGATGTGCTTAATACCGCTGGAGCGATCGCCCGCCGAGACGGAAGATGGAATGAGGCGGTGACTAATCTGGAGCAGGGGCGTGATCGCGACCCGCGAAATCTTTCGGTGCTCTGGAGTTTGTTCGAAAGTTACCTCGCCTTGCATGAATACACCAAGGCCGAAGGAACGGTGAACGACGCGCTTTCCGTTTCGCCGAACGCACCTTTCTTTGTGCTGGCCCGCAGCGCGATTGCCTTATTTCGCGATGGCGAGACCGCTCCTCTTCGTTCTAGCTTGCGACAAATCCCGGGCAGTTTTGATCCCGGCGGAGCGACAAGCACGATCGCACTCCGCCTGAGTTTGATGGAACGTGATTTGGACGAAGCCGACCGTGTGCTTGCTGCCTGCGCCCACGAAAAACTTGATGATAATGGTTTGAGCGGAGTAGCTGGAGCACTCGACGGGTACATCGTGCCCAAAAGTTGGTACGCCGGATTAATCGCTCGTGCTCGCGGTAACGAATCGTCCGCGCACACCGCTTTCGAGCACGCCAAACGGGCGGTGCGAGATGATCTGATGCAATGTCCGGAAGACGCCAAAACGCTTGCGATGCTGGCATTAATTCACGCTGGATTGGGAGAGAAAAAAGATGCGCTTGCTGCGGCGGGCCGCGCTGGGGAGCTATTGCCCATCGCCAAAGATTCGTTCGACGGACCAATCCTCGCGACGACGCTGGCAGCGGTAAGTGCGAAGCTCGGCGAGAATGAATCAGCGATTCGACAACTGGAATCTTTAGTCGGAATTCCGAACGGGCCGACTCCGGGAACTTTGCGAGTGGAGCCGGAGTGGGATTCTTTGCGCGACGATCCACGCTTTAAAAAACTGGCTGAGCGTGTCGCTTAATGCAGTCTCGTCGGGAGAGGCGCATTCAATCGGTCATCCCAAGCGCAAGCCGAGGAATCCCGCGATGAAAGCTAAAGGTAGCGCTGCGGCATCTCTCGACTTCGCTCGGGGAGACCGCCGGAGAGAAAATTAGCGCGAGGGCGCCGGCGTAACGGCCTTTGGCCCGGCGGTGATCGAATCGTTGCCGATCATCATATAATGGCCTTGATAGGGCGGTGTTGGGCGCGATGGAAAGGGCGAACGAATAACCGCACTCGCGTTACCCGCAGCACCAGCGACCAAAATCGCCACGAGGAGGTAGATCCGTCGGCTCGCGAAGGACTTTAAACACATCGTTTTCACGAGAGGATGTATTGCAACAACTGTGCCAATCGGGGATAGAGTTTATTGTAATTCTAGGCTCAGATCCAGAAAAAAGTGATGGCACAAGCCAGAATCACCGTCGTTAACCAATCAATCACCTGCCCCAGCACCACCATCGAGTGCATGCGGACGTATATGGCCGCTTCGATCGCGACCGGCGCGGCCAGCGCGATCCAGATAACGGCGGCGAAGCGTAATGCTCCCACCATTCCGCCAGCAAAAAAGCCGACGTGAAAACGCGCGACCGAGACGTAGAGGATGGAAATCGCGATGGCCGACAGCACTCTTACGAGACTCGAGAGTGCATAGTTGCGGGGGCCTTCCGGGCGCCAGGTTTCCGGAGTAGCGCGTTGATAACGATGGAAAACCAACCCCATCCAGAACCAACTGGTAAAGATGGAGACGACGCCGGCGATTAATCCAGGGACAATGGCTGCACGCAAAGTGTTCATAGCGGTTTTCGGTGGAAAATAACAGTTACCCGATCCGGTGGCGAGAGAGTTTACGGCGCGCCTCGGCCGGGATAAGATTGGCGGAAACGAATGCCTGAGTTTGCCTATAAAGCTCGCAACGCGCAGGGCGGATTAGTCGAGGGCGTTTTGAACTGCCCCGATCGCGGTGTCGCTATTCGCCAGATCGAACAGCAGAACTGCATTCCTATTCGCATCGATCCGGTGATGACAGCCACACCCGCCACGGCAGTAGCAACGGCGCCCCGCAGTTTCGTGCCGAAAATTTTCAACCGCGGCACGCCCGAGCGCCCGGATGTTCCGGCGCAGACGTTAAGGATTCCGCACAGCCAGTTGCTCGTTTTCACGGAACAGCTCGCGCATTTGCAACAAGCGGGCATGACCCTGGACGAAGGGCTCGGTATTCTGGAGAAGCGCCTAAAGCATCCGCGGGTGCAGCAGATGATTCGCACTTTGCACCAGGCGCTGGTAGACGGTCGTAGTTTTTCCCAGGCACTTCGCGAATTCCCGCGCATTTTCCCGCCGCTTTACGTGAACCTGGTGGCGGCAGGTGAAGCGAGTGGCGCGTTGCCGGAGATTCTATTGCGGTTGGTGAAGCACCTGACCCAGGCAAAAAGTCTGCGCGATCGAGTGCAACAGGCGCTGATTTATCCGACTTTTCTTACACTGGCGGGCGCAGCGCTCATTACCGTCTTCATTACTTTCATGGTGCCGCAGCTCACCCAATTCATGTCGCAAAATGGCGGAGCGCTACCGTTGCCGACGCGTATTTTAATGCAAGCACACCACCTTCTCACAACCTACTGGTGGTTGGGTGTCCTAATTGTTATCGGGGGGGTTGCCGCCAGGCGGGCCTTCGTCCGGAGCGACGAAGGGCGCACCGCTTGGGACCGATTCCGCCTGCGCATTCCCGGTTATGGTCGCATCGTCCGGCACAGCTATTACGCGCAGTTCTCCCGCACGCTCGGCACCCTGACCGAAAACGGGATTCCACTTTTGCGATCGCTCGATCTCGTCGCCGAAATCGCGGGCAACCGTTACATCGAGAAAAAGCTAACGGAAGTGAGACGCTCGGTGGTGGACGGCGCGCATCTTTCGGCCGCGCTTGCGGCGCAGCAAATGTTCCCGGACTTGCTCACCGATATGATGGCAGTGGGCGAGCAAACCGGGCACTTTGGTCAAACCATGATGACGATCGCAGACGTTTACGAGCGGGAACTCGATCGCACCGTCACCATTACCTCGGGGCTGATTGCGCCGGTCATCATCGTTATCATTGCCATTATCGTTGGCTTTGTCGTTTACAGCATTTTGTCCGCGGTATTCTCCATGACGCAAAGTTTGCAGTTTCGAGTGCGTTGAGATAGCATCCGCCCAATTTGATGCGTCAGCGAACTTTGACGTTGGGACTGATCCTGGCGGCGCGAACCCTTCTCGCGCAGGAGGCGGTCAATCGCGATTCGATTCTTGCTGGACAATCTCCCGCCTTTGCCATCACACCTCCCGTTAGCGGTAACGCCTGGATCGATCTGCGGCAAAATGCGAAGCCGGGCGCCGTGCAAAGCGTTCCCGATTGGGTCGAGGCGGTAACGTTCATCCCCCCGGACGCGCAGACAAACGCCGCCGCGCCGGGCGTGTTTCGCATTCGGCTGGCAAGACCAGGCGGTCATGCCAGCGTTCTTTTTTTCCGACTCTTCTTCAACGACCAGACCTCAGCGCGTCCCGAGATTGTGGCTTGGGACGAATCCGGTTCGGAATTGCTCCGCTCCGGTCCTCTTGGCACCGGGATTGATCTGGAAAGCTCGGAATCCGTCATGATCCCGATGCACGGCATTACCACTATTGATGTGGAGGTGCCGGGCGACGGCAATAGTGTCCGCGGCGCCTATTTGGAGTGGATGAGCAGCAGCGAGATGGTGCACCCGCCAAGTGCTGGCTCGCAGGATGTCATTCCCGAGCCTTTTGCGGCGACTTTAGCGTTGCACGCGCCCGCGCAGGACTCGGAAGAATTTGGCGCCGTCACCGCCTCGTTGTCGGCCGATTTGATCCGCATTGGTTCTACTGCGAGCGAAGCAGCTGCCTTCGAGTTCGGCTTGGAATCGCAACCCTTACTTGCGCTCATCACTTTCGAAATCGCCAGTCCGCGCATTGATTCACCGCCGGAAGTGATCGCGAACGGCGAAAATGTTGGAATCGTCTCCCTCGTTCTGCCGGGATTGGCCGATCCGGGGTATCGCGGAGAAATGCGTAACATCGTCAGCCAAATGCAGTTCCAATACACCGGTTGGCTGCGCGCGCAGAAGATCGTCCCGGTAAGCGCGCTCCACGCCGGGACCAACGACATCACCATCATCAACGGCCCGAATGCCGCCAGCGCCGTCATTCGGGCTACGCAGATTCAATTAAAGTACCTTTGGGACAAATCGGATTATATTTTGAAACCAGACCGCTGACCTGATGTCTAAGTTCTGATGCGAGAAAAACAACAGGCTTTCACGTTGCTCGAAATCATGCTGGTGGTCACGATCATCGCGCTGTTGTTGGCCGCCGCGATAAAATTCATGTCACCGAATGTGGATATAGCAAAGCGGGTTCGGGTCGCAGGCGATATTCAAGCGATCAAGACCTCGCTCCTGGCGTATCAAGGAATCAACGGATTTTATCCGACGACCGAGCAGGGGCTTCAGGCTTTGGTTACTGCTCCCTCAACCGATCCGCGGCCTTCACGCTGGCAGCAATTCATGGAGCAGGTTCCCACCGATCCTTGGGGCACGCCTTATGTTTACCGCTGCCCCGGTCAGAAAAATCCTACCAAGTATGATTTGTTTTCGGCCGGCCCGGATCGGATTCCAGATACAACGGACGACGACCCAGGACAGTAGCGGCTGACTATTCCTCTTCCTCGTCCGGAGGCGGCGCATTTGGCGTCGGCGCTACCGGAGTGGGATTTCGCTGGATCACGCCGCGCTGGCGGATCTGGCCCGGCTGAGGAGTTTGCCTGCCCTGTTGGTATGTTGGCGGCAGGGACGGTATCGGCGCCGGCTTGATGTAAGGTTGTGGGGGCGGCGGCATTCCGGGCGGGAAAAGCGGCGGCTGCAGTGCGTTCGTTTGCGGCTGATTCGGATTCTGCGCTAACTGGGAAAGCACAGCCTGATTGAAGGTCAGCGTCGCGTATTTCCCGTCCTTGGTGATGGTGACCTTCGTTTGTCCCACCTTGTCCGACCATTTGATATCGCTAATGGCGAAGCCGTGCTCCGGCCCTTTAGTCGATAAATACTCTTTGAAATTCTTGTCTGTGGCCGAGGCGATCGTGACAAGGTCGCCGTCGGCGAAATGCGCTGCGTTCGCGATATACAAGTCCTTCGCGAAATCGGGAGTCGCAGTCGGAACGGCTATGGTAGCAATGGCGAAAGGCGAACGATTCAACATCGCTTGGTAACGATTAAAGTCCGGGCGTTTCGGCAACGGATCGTCTGCCAGTGCGGTTACTGGGATTATCCCGATAATAATGAATAAGCTGGTTTTCATTTCGCTGCGCTCGCCGGCGCGTACCAGCGCGCTATTTTAAATTTACCACGCATTTGCGTTGGGTCACTCGAATCGATGGCAATATTTGCGCTCTCAAAAACAATGAAAGCATCGGGCGCTTGCACGTCGTACAGAAAATGAACCAGCGGTGGCCAGGGACTTTTCGTTTCGATAGAGGCAAAAACTGATTGATACGCGCCCGCCGCAGGGCTGTTGCCGATAGCGGGGTTTTCGATCAACACGCTATATTTGCCGGCGATCTGTTTGAGTTGATCGAGCAAAGCCGAGGCATCGCCGGCTCCGTGAAAAACCGGCTGATGCTCGCGCAGCCATTGCTCGCGTTTCGACCAAAGATCGCTTTCCCGCAACAAGACCGTTTGCTCATTGTGCGCTTCTTTTCGTTTCGCGACTTCGACTCGCGAATCGCCAATGGCGCGGAAAAGCCAGCTCCACAAAAACAAGTTCGCCAGGAAAAATACCACCATCGCCACCAGTCCAGCCAGGACCTGCTCACGCCGGTTCATTCGTTGTAACACTTGCGCGATCATCGCGGTCTTCCCTCCAGCCGGAACTGCGCGTGATCGTTCGGCAAAATCCGCGGCGATTGCATGTCGAAGGTAAAACTTTGCAAATCAGGATGCTTTTTGACTTTATCCGCGAATTGATAAGCCAGTGCGGCTTTGTTCGCTTCGCCTTCGACCGAAATCTGACGTGCCGATTGATTATAGGCGGTGATGCGCACGTCCTGCGATGGCAGGCTGTCGAATAGGTGCAGCAAAATTTCGATTGGGTAAAAATGTGGATCGATCGCCGGAGCCAGCGCTTTCCAGTTATTAGCGGCCGCTCGCACAAAAACGGTGCGGGGCGCATCACGTTCAATCTGGCGATCCAGTTGCCGGACGCGGAATTTCAAGTAACCAAGGTGAATAAGAGCGAGCGCGACGATTGCGCCATAAGCAATCCCTCCTATCACCAGTCGTTTTTTCCATTGTTCGCGCCGGACCTGACGCAGGCGCGCTTCGCGCCATGCTTGCGGAAGAAGATTGAGACCGGTCGAGGCAGGTGGCGTTTCCACTGCCATCATTTCGGCCGGTGCCGCCAGCGCTCTCTCGACCCTGTCACGCAGGCCAAAACATTTTTCGTCTACCAACACGTTTTGAAACGATGCGGTGATTCCCTGTAATTCGGCCGTCATGGTCAATTGCGGCAGTTCGAGCTCGAGTGGCGCTGCCACCCCGCCATCAATCGTCCGCGCAAAACTAAGCTTGCCGTTTTCGGAAATGGCGGAAACTAGCGCACCGGATTCCGGATAGATGAATAAAGCACAGCCTTTCCCTGCGTGGGTGGCGACACGTTGCGCGGCATAGACCGTGACCGCGCGCGGAATGACCCTGCGATTCAACAACGGCGCCGCGATTTCCGTCAGTCGCTGATTCTGCACCGCCACCGCAGAAATCACGCATTCACCGTTGGCTTGCTCGATAACCTCGAAATCGCTTGTGACTTCCTCAGTGGAAAAGGGAAGCGCCTTCTCCAGTTGGATGCGAACCATCTCGCGCAATTCCGATCCTTCCACGCTGGGTAAACGCATCCGCTGCGCCAGCACGGCCGAAATCGGAAGCGCCAGCACGACATCATCATCCGTACTCAAGGTTTCCGCAGCGGCGTCCAAACAAGGAAAGGCCCGCACTCGCCAATTGCCGTTTTCCGCAGGGCGACTGATCAAATTCCATCCTTCCGCCCCAGGAACGAGAAAGAACTTGCCCATTAAAATTCCTTCCAAGTAATCAACTGGGGTGTGAGACCGGCGCGACGAAAGACCAGCTGGATTACGCGAGTGATGTCGGCGGACCGCCCAGTGCTAACGATTCGTAGGACAGGATCCTTGAACGAAACGAATGGACTAAGTTCTCGAAATTGCTCCGGGGTAAGACCGAGCGCGGCGCGAATCTCATCCAGACTTTTGAAGACGGTGTCATCGGCCGTGCCATCAATCCCATCTGGCCCCGCCCGGAGTTGGAGGAAACGCTCGATCATGGCATCCGTAAATCCCGGGAGCGCGCGCAGGACGTCTCGTGGCGCCCAGGCCATATCAACCGGTCCGGTGCTGTTGAGCGTGAATTCCTCGTCCCAACCCGGCGCCGAAGTAAAAGTCTCCCACCCTTTCACTTTTTTCAGTTCGTCGATTCGGACCAATAACGCATTGGCCGGTTGGTAGTCTTCGCTCGCTTCCGCTCCATTCAAACGCACGAGATCATCCGGGTCCACCCAGTCGAGCAGACAATCGATCATCCGATCGCGTTCGTTCAATTCGATGCCCTTTAGCTCGAGGTACCGCCGCAGCATTTCGATCCGCACCGGATTTTCCCCGGCCACCAGCCAGTTGATATTCAAGCGCCCGCCTTCGCCAGTGATGCGAGCACTGTAACTTTGGCGCGGACCAAACTTGCCTTGGAGATTCGGCGAATTCGGCTTGATCGCCGGAGCCATCGCCACCTCTGCGCCAGAGGCCGCCATTGCTTGTGCTTCCAAAATTCGGTTTTCACTTCCGGAAAGATTGAGGCGCGAATCAATGTTCAACGCCCACGACATGACCAAGGCTGCCAGCAAAAAGAGCGCCCAGAGCGAAAGTAGAAGGGCGGCGCCACGCGATTTCGAGGGCCTCATAATGGCATTCGTGCAAGCGGCACGGTGATTTCCGTTGGCGTCCTCGCATCGGTGCGACCGATCACCACCTTGACCAGACGCGGCAGCGTGACGGTGTCGGTCCAGCGTGGCACCCAGGTATTCAAACGCGAATCGAAAAAGCGAATTTGTAAGGTGCCGACGTTATCGATCAGACGCACCCATGTTTCGTGTTCGTTTCCAACGGCCGTGTCCTCCTTTGGTTTGCGCAAAAGACCGAGATCGAGCTGCCGGCTCTTTGCATCGCGCGCCCGCAGCCGCAGGCTCACCCGAAAATCGCCTGTTGCATAACGAGTCAATAATCCCGGGCCCGCCGGGCAAAACCAGGTCAACTCGTCGCGATCATGGCCGTCGATCTTTAATGGCTCGCCCGCGAGTGCGGCCGTCCCCGGTGGCAAACTTTGCAGCTGCTGGGTCAACAACTCGCGCAATCCATCGTAGCGCGCTTCCACCGCATCCGCTTCCGATGAGATCCGCATCGCGGTGATATTCGCTTGCACGAAACGATAAATCGCCAGGGACATCATCCCGAGAATGATCACCGCTAGCATGATCTCAAGCAGGGTGAACGCAGGCGCCCATACAGTTCCGGGGAGCGCAGGCTGCCAGCCTGCAGCATTCGGCCGCTGCGCCGAATGCAGCTTCGCGCGCAGCGCGAATTCCCCACCGGTCATCCCGAGCGGAAACGCCAGTCCGGCTCGGACCGAGGGATCCCGAGGCGAAACCTTTAAGGTACCTTCCACGGGATCCCTCGACTTATGCTCGGGATAACGTGTTAGCGGAAGCGGGCAGTCTCTCCCCAGAGAAATCGAGCGACGCTGGCAACCTTCAGAGCCGGTAAACATAAAATGCAATCGCTTTCGACTGGCCCGCTCCGCCGCGCGTCCAATTTGCCGTTAAGGTGACACGAATAATTCCAGTTAGCTGGGTCCCATCTTCCTCTTTCATTTCCTGCGGCGCGGCTTTCTGCACTAACTTTACTATACCAAACCCGGTATCGATTTTGGACTCCTTTGCCTTGTCCGGTTGCCCCGGGGTCGTTTCGATTTCCACCATCCGGTTCGCCAGAATCTCACGCACCCGAGCATCATCCGTGCTCAAGGCACTCGCGTTCATGCAATTATTAACCGCGCGCCCAAGCGCGATGATTCCAATGGCAAAGATAAATAACCCGAGCAGCACCTCGTAAAGAGCAAAAGCTGATCCTGCAAAAGTCGCCTTATTAGCGCGGCGCATAAGTAATAATCTCTCCCAGCCCGCTCAACGGCGAATACTCTGTCGTCCAGCTGCCATCATCGCTGGCAAAACGGATTCTGGCTGGCTCGCATACGCCCGACTCCCAAAAGATCCACTCCGCTGGCGCCTTTTTCGATAACGCCGCCGGCAATTCGACCCGCCATTTCTCCTGGCGCGCGATAGCAATGGTATCGATCGGTTGATGCGGTTCCGTTTTCAAAAATGCCGCTGGTTGCAAGCTGACCTCGACATCATTCCAGACAATTAAATAGGCACGGTGTTCAGCCAGACTACGCTCATGCGCCTGCCGCACCAGCTCATTAAAACGATTTAGCGATCGATGGAGCCGCTTGTCCGCGAGCACGCCATTCAAACTCGGCACCGCCAAAGTAAGCAGGAGCAGTAGAATAAAGACCGCAATTATTACTTCGACCAAGGTAAACCCGCGCTGGCGCTGCATGCCTGAAATTTACGACTTGGCTGGAAAATCACAATGCGCCACTCAGATATGGAGCATTGGAGGGATGGAGTAATGGAAAGCAGCAGAAGACCGGCTCCGCAGAGATGCGTCAGCAAAATGGTAGGGCGAGACTCCGTCGAGCCGATCTCGCCAAACTCGCGAAGCGATGCAAATGGGCGACAGCTTTTGGAGTGCGGCAGCGTGCTGCCGCTTTGCTCGCTGCGGCACGCATGGCCTACCGTCTTGGAGTGAATGAGGGACGAGCGCCAATACCGTTACTCCATCACTTCATCGCTCTATTGCTTCGCCGAACAACGAGTCGATGGAACACAGGCATGCATGCCTGTGCGCCCAGCGGGCTTTTAGCCTGCTGAGGGGAAACAGGCTACAAGCCTGTTGGGCACACAGAGCTGTGTTCCAGCGCTCTCCCGGACAACGAGCCGCTAAAAAATGGCAACCAAGCGACAGCATGTCGAAGTTCCATGTGTTAAGTTTGTTATATGGCTAGCACGCTTGCGCGCGGAGTTTACCAACAGCCTAAGGTGAATGTAGTCCCGCGAGGCACGCGGAAAAATCGCAGTTCGCGCGCTCTCGTCGTTCGCGTCGGTTTATTGTTCGCTGCGCTCTTCGTCATCGGCGTTTTCGTCTGGCAGGGAATCGCCGCCCACGGTGCGCCCGATCCCCTGCAAGCCCACACCAGCGCCACCGTCGCTTCGCTCGATATCGGTGTTCTCGTTTTCCGCGAGGGACTCGAATGCATTCTCGTTCTCGCCGCAGTCACCGCCAGTATGACCGGCTCGCGGCGCAATTATCGCAAACCAGTGATGTCAGGCGCGTTCATCGCGTTCCTCGCCACCCTTGTGACCTGGTTCGTTGCGGTCGGAATCATGAAGCAGTTGAGCGAGAACGTTCCGGCCCTGCATTTGCAAGCCGCGACCGGACTGTTCGCAGTGATCGTTCTGCTTGTGATCATGAATTGGTTCTTCCACAAAATTTACTGGGGCGGCTGGATTCGGGCCCATAATCGCCGGCGCAAATCGCTGCTCGACGCTGCGACCAGCAATTCGCGTCTGCGCTGGGGACTGATTCTCCTCGGATTCACTTCCCTTTATCGCGAGGGGTTTGAAGTGGTCCTTTTCCTCCAGAGTTATCATCTGCGGCTGGGTGGCGCAGTTGTGCTCAAAGGAACGCTGCTCGGTCTCGTCCTAACCGGGATGGTCGCGCTCCTGACCTTCGTTCTGCAACAGCGTTTGCCTTATCGCAAAATGTTGATTACCACCGGCATTCTGCTCGGCGTGGTCTTGCTCGTGATGGTTGGAGAACAAGCTCAGGAAATGCAGCTTGCTAACTGGATCTCGACTACACCAATTCCCTGGCTCGCACATTCCATTCCGGCTTGGATGAGTCTGTGGTTTGCTGTTTTCCCAACTTACGAAACCATGGCCGCACAATTTCTCGCCGCTCTTCTCGTCATCGGTTCCTATTATGCCGCGAAACATTTCGGCGCCGTCCCACTCGCCGGCACCGACTCGGTTGAGGAAGCGAAACGCGTCAGCATCGACACCGGCATGGTGAAACCGCTCCAAGCCGTGCGGTGACCGAGCCGCGTCCTTTGAACTTAATGCGCTCATGTGCCCCGCGCCTTGGTCTGTAGCCACGGCGCTCTGTCGCCGTGTTCCGGATTCTTGGCGCGCGCCACATGCGAACGGAACACAGCCGTGCACGGCTGTGCGCCCAGCGGGCTTTCAGCCCGCTGTCTTCAAGATCATTCTCGTGATTGCGGTGGCAACGCTCCTTTGCCAGACCTCCGCCTTCGCCGGCGCGCGCCATTTCACTTTTATTTACGAAGCGCCTACATCCCCGCCTGGCTCCTTCGAAATCGAAAACTACGCGACCACGCGATTCGCCAATGGTTTTACCGAAGCCCTCTTTCGCAATGAACTCGAGGTGGGAATCACTGAACATTTCCAAGCCAGTATCTACTTTGCGAACTGGAATTACACGCGACGTGGCACCGATGGCGGGGTCCACTACAACAGCGCGTCGGTTGAAGTTATCTACAACCTCTCTAATCCGGTTACCGATCCGGTCGGAGTTTCTCTCTACCAGGAAATCAGCGCTGGCCGGCGCGCATTTGAATCGGAAACAAAACTCATCGCGCAAAAGAACTTCGGTCCGCTCATTCTCGCTTACAACTTAACTCTGGAGGCGGAATGGGAAGATAAAGGCCTGCGCGAACATGACGGTGAGATCCAACAAGCTTTCGGCGGGAGCTACGAAATTAGCCCGAGAATTTCAGTGGGAGCAGAGATGCTACACGAGATTCTATTACCGGCCTGGCATAGCGCGGAAGCGGAAAACAATTTCTTCCTCGGCCCAAATGCTTCCTATCGCGGCGATCGCTGGTTCGCCACCGTTACCGCCCTTGCTCAAACCACCCGCACCGAAGGCGAACCTCATTATCAAGTGCGCCTCATCTTCGGCTTCAGCTTGTGAATACCAGCGCCTGTAGCCTCGGTCACCGGGCGCGGCCTCTTTCCGCTAAACCTGTAGCCGAGGTCGCTCACCCCGGCCCGCGGCCACCGGCCGCGGCTACAACTTTCGCGCATCGCAGCCGCTGGGTAGGCCGAGTCGTATCGGCAATCATTACCCTATTTATCGTTAGCTGCGCGAACTTTGCCCCGCCGCCTGCAATTACTCCAGCCTTAATTGCAAATGCGCGCCCCGATCACGCAAGCGCAAAAGATCTCGCAACCGGCCGCAACTTGTTCGTTTCCCGCTGTCTCGAATGTCACACCCTGCCCTCGGTGGCGAAGCATTCGCCGGATGAATGGCCAACACTCGTTAGCCGAATGTCAGGCCGTGCCAATCTGTCCGCCTCGGATCAATCCGCTATCATTGCCTACCTGCGCGCCGCGTCAACAACACACCACTAATTTGTCATCCTGAGCGAAGTCGAAGGATCTCTTACTTATTCCTAAACGCCAGGGATATATCGAATTGACACCCAAAAACGGCCCGGCGCCGATGATTCAGCGCGATTCAAGCTTAAAGAGGCCGACCACTCCCTTGCATCGGCGAAATGGAAGGCGAGATCGACGCTCTCGTTCGGGAATTTGTCGCGATTCCGCAGCCAGGACAGATTATCACCAAAATACAATCGATTCACTGTGTCCAATAATCAGAAGTGTTTCGACTTCGCTATCGCCTCAACAGCTTTCGTTTCCTTGGTTTCCTTTTGTTCATCACATCCGTGCCATCCGTGTCACCTGTCACGCTGTAGCCTCCTCAAAGGCGGATTTGTGGTTAGACCCTCGGTTGCGGTGCAGCCGCGCAGCGTAATCCGCGGTTCGGCATGATTAACCGCGCGTTTGCAGTTGAACGGTGCGCGTAAGTCTGGAACTTACGCGCCATGAATTCGCTTGGTCTTCGTTCTTTCTTTTTCTTTGTTTTCGTTGCGCTAGCCGGCGCGGTCTGTGCCGCGCCCTCGCCGTCACCGAGCGCATCCCCCACTCCAGCGCCACAAATCGATCCGAGACTTTTTTCCGGAATGCAATGGCGCCAGGTCGGTCCGTTTCGCGGAGGTCGTGCACTGGCGATTGAAGGCGTGCCGGGCGAGCCTAATACCTGGTACTTCGGCGCGGTTGCGGGCGGGGTTTGGAAAACGCTGGATGGCGGGGCGAACTGGACGCCACTCTTTGATAAGCAGGACATTTCGTCCATTGGTGCGATCGCGGTTGCGCCATCCGATCATAACACAATTTATGTTGGCACCGGTGAAGCCGCCATCCGCGGTAATACGACCTACGGCACCGGGGTTTACAAATCGGTCGATGGCGGAAAGAACTGGAAAAATATCGGACTGCGCGACACGCACCAGATCGGCGCGCTCATTGTCCATCCCAACAATCCCGACATCGTCCTCGTGGCCGCGCTTGGTCACGCATTCGGTCCAAATGCGGAACGCGGAATCTTCCGGACCAGCGACGGCGGCAAAACCTGGACGAAAGTTCTCTCGAAGGACGAAAATACCGGCGGGATCGACGTCGTATTCGATCCGCATAATCCCAACGTCGTTTTTGCTTCGCTCTGGCAGGCGCGAAGGCAGCCGTGGTTTTTCTCCAGTGGCGGGCCGGGCAGTGGTCTCTACAAATCGGAAGATAACGGCGTCACCTGGAAGCAGCTAACGGGAAATGGACTGCCCGATGGTATCCTCGGGAAAATTGGGATCAGCGTTTCCGCTGCGGACTCGAATCGCGTTTATGCCATCATCGAAGCGAAAGAGGGCGGCATTTTTCGCTCCGACGACGCGGGCGAGAAATGGACCAAGATTAATGACGATGGCCGGTTTCGCCAGCGCGCCTGGTATTTCAGCAAGATTTACGCGGACCCAAAATCGGTCGACACCGTCTATGTTTTGAATACCGGCGCATTCAAATCGGTGGACGGCGCCAAGACCTTCAATCTCTTACCAGCGCGCCATGGCGATCATCATGGGCTCTGGATTGATCCGCAAAACCCGAATCGGATCGGCAACGCCAACGACGGCGGCGCCAGTATTTCAATGGATGGCGGCAAGACTTGGACGACGCAAAATAACCAGCCAACGGCGCAGTTTTATCATGTCGCGACCGACAACGCCTATCCGTATCACATTTACGGCGCGCAGCAGGACAACTCGAATGTTGGGATTGCGAGCCGGAGCGAGGAGGGCGTGATTACGGCGCAGAACTGGTTCGTTGCCGGTGGTGGCGAGTGCGGGTTTGTCATACCCGATCCACGCGACTGGCACATTATTTATTCCAACAGCGAAGGCTACGTCGTTCGCTACGATAAGAACAAGGAAGAAGGACAGGACGTGAGCGTTTGGCCGATGGACCATTCCGGACACGGCGCAAGCGATCTGCTGCATCGTTTTCAATGGGTCACGCCGCTCCTCCTTTCACCCCACAATCCGGACGTGCTCTACACCGCCGCGGAATGCGTTTTCAAATCCACCGATCACGGCATGAGCTGGACGCAGATCAGCAATGACCTAACAAAAAACGACAAATCGAAACAGCAGCCAAGTGGCGGCCCGCTCACCAACGACATCACCAGCGTAGAATATTACGACACAGTGTTTGCGCTGGCCGAATCGCCGAAAAAACAGGGAACGCTCTGGGCAGGGACGGATGACGGACTGGTGCACGTCACAACCGACGACGGCAAAAACTGGGCGAACGTCACACCAAAGATGCCGGATTGGAGCACGGTCTCGATTATCGACCCTTCGCCGCACGACGCGACCACGGCTTACGTCGCGGTCGATCGTCACCGGCTGGATGATTTCAAGCCCTACATTTTCAAAACGACAGATCTGGGAAAGAGCTGGAGCACAATCACCAATGGAATCCCAGAGGGCGCATACGTCCACAGCGTGCGGGAGGATCCGAAACGCAAAGGGTTGCTCTACGCCGGGACCGAGCTTGGTGTATATTTCTCGTTCGATGATGGCGCGCACTGGCAACCATTGCAATTGAACCTGCCGCAATCGCCCATTCACGATCTGGTAGTCAAGGATGACGATCTCGTCGCGGCCACACATGGCCGCTCCTTCTGGGTCCTGGATAATTTGACGCCCTTGCGCCAGCTCACCACCCAGAGCGCGTCGTCCGACATGTTGCTTTACCAACCGCAATCGGCGGTGCGATTGCATTACCCGGAAGAAATCGACAAACGCCAGCCGGCCGGTGACAACCCGCCCATGGGCGCAATGATCGATTATTATTTTAAGAGCGCACCGAAGGATGAAGTGACTCTCGATATTCTCGACGCCCAGGGAAAACTCGTGCGCCATCTTTCGAGCAAGGAGAAAAAGGAAAATGAGCAGCCGCCAGAATGGCCGGACCGGGTGGAAGCGCCCAAGACAATTCCGGCGAATGAGGGAATGAATCGGTTCGCCTGGGATTTGCGCTACAACGAGCCGATCCAAATTCCGGGCGCATTTTACTCGGGCAACCCGCCACGCGGAGCGTTGGCCTTGCCTGGTGACTACCAGGTGAAACTAACGGCAAATGGGAAAACGCAAACGGCGCCGCTTCATCTTGTGATCGATCCGCGCACCAAAGATCACGAGGGAGAATTACCGAAACAATTTGAGCTTTCGACGCAGGTGAGCGAGCGCATTTCCGAGTTACACCAGGCGGTGAACGAAATTAGAGAGGTAAAATCGCAAATCAAGGAGTTGCACACGAAGTTCGGCGACGATCCGAAAGTGAAGCCTGCGTTGGATGCAGCGGACGGAATGGAACACAAAATGTCAGACGTGGAGCAGAAGTTGATTCAGGTGAACATGAAAGGGTCGGAAGGAAACCTGGCCTTCCCCAATATGCTCAACGAAGCGTTCGACACTTTTAGCCATTCGGTTGATGCGGGCGATCGCGAGCCGACCAAGCCGCAAATGGATGTTTTCGCGTCGTTGAGCGGACGGCTCGATGAGCAGTTAAAAAAATGGAACGCGATCAAACAGGATGATCTGCCGAAAGTCACCGAGCTGATCAAGCAAGCGGATTTACCCGCGCTCGTTATTAAGGAAAACAAGGAAGGGCGATCTCCAGATCGCCCCGCCGGACTGTAGACCGCGGTTCCTTGAAGCTTCCCTACGATTTGTCGACGCTGTATTTCCCGGGACCGATGAAGGAAAGACAAACGAGAGCGATGACGGCTTCGATCGGAATAATTATCGAATAAAGACCGTGCTCGTGGTGCGCGACAGCAATGGCGTTTACCAGCGCAACTAGAAAGGCGAGGAGAATGCCGATGCGAAAGGCAAATCCGAGCATCATGAAAATTCCGCCGATACATCCAGCGAGCGCTCCCAGAAACCCCCACCAGTCAAGATGCGAATGAAAGTTAAACACGCGCATGGCGCTGCCGAATTGCCACCAGCGATGTTCGCCAGAGAGAAGAACGGGCGCGCAAATTAAAATGAAGATGAGACCGACGCTCGCGCGTAAAAGCAGGAGACCGGCTTCGCGATATTTTCCAAGAAATTTCAGCACGCGCGAGATGCTGGACGACTCGCCGCGTGAAATCAACTCGCGATGAAGAACATCGTCATCCCGAGCGAAGTCGGGCTCTCTTTCTGGGGAGCACAGGCTGCCAGCCTGTAGTTCGCGGCAGCTTGCCGCGAACCGGTTTTGAGATACCGGGTAAACGCATGCATTCGGCAAGCTGCCGAATGCTACAGGCTAGCAGCCTGTGCTCCCCAGAAGAGCTGCTCCGCACATTTGTAGAGCACCGAACGAAATCGACAACACGGCCGCCGCGATCCGCTTCAAGACGAATCGACCACATCGTGACATGGTGTTAATCACAGTGATGAATAGGATCAGCAAAGCTGTCCTGCTTGCCGCCGGTCGCGGCACGCGGATGCGCGAGCTAACAGCCGATGTTCCCAAACCGATGATCAAAGTGCGGGGAAAACCAATTCTGCTGCATATTGTTGAAGGATTACAGGCCGCCGGCATCAAAGATTTTCTGCTCATTGTCGGTTATCACAGCGAGACGATTCGAGAATATTTCGGCGATGGAACATGTTTTGGCCTGCGCATTCAATATGCGACGCAGGTGGTACAAGATGGGACCGGCCGCGTTGTCGATCTCGCGCGCGACTTTGTTGGCGACTCACCATTCGTCTTGAGTTACGGCGACATTTTAGTGGATCCGGTGAACTACAAATCAATTGTCGATCTGGCGGACGATGTCGAGGCGATCGTGAGCGTGAAACAAAATGAAGATGTGAGCAAAGGCGGAGCGGTCTTCGTTAACGAGCGGATGGCAGTGACCGACATCCGCGAGAAATCGCAGCCGGGCGAAACGACGAGCCCGTGGTACAACGCCGGTGTCTATGCATTCCGACCGAGTATTTTTGAATGGACGGCGAAGTTGCAGCCATCGCCGCGCGGCGAATATGAATTGACCGATGCCATTCGCGATCTGGCGCAATCTGGAAGGAAAGTGAAAGCACTCGAGCTCAGCGGAGAATGGGCCGATGTGCGTGATCCAGAAATTCTCGCGCAGTTAAATCGTCCTGCCTAATTCACGGAGTCATTCCGAGCGGACGCGAAGAACCTCACGTCCGGAGGTGCGCTACCGAGTTCCTAAGAAAGATCGTCGTCAGCGGTTCGAGCAACGTTCGGTGGATTGCGTGACCACTGTGCTTACGAGAGGTCCCTCGCTTCGCTCGGGATGACACGCGAAATAATTAACAAGCTTAGCGTTGCTTCGCAGTGTCAGCTGAGCGCGACTGGTTTCTTTGCTTCCTCGATGAGTTTGTCGAACCGCGGATCGTCGCGCAGCGGATCCCACCACGGATGCAGACGCAATTGGCCATAAGAGACGTGCCCGGGAATTTGCAGGTGGTCTTCCAATTGTTTCAGCGCAAGATCTTTCTCGCCAGTCCAGGCATAGATAATCGCCAGATTTCTTACCAACTCCGCGCCCAGCACCGCATCCTTCGAAACGGGACAGAGTTCGACGGCGCGTCGCCCCTCAGCCAGTGCTTCTTCCTTGCGGCCAAGAGCGGCATCGGACATTGCAAGAACGCAGAGAGCTTCAGCATATTCAGCTTCCCTAACTATCGCCTCCATCTCGGCGCGCGCGGCAGTAAACGCCCTTTCCGCAGTCGCTACGTCGTCCTGCGCCCGCGCCGCCAGTCCTTCACAAAAATGATGAGGCATTCGGACATTGACCGGAATGATTCCCTCCGGCGGCACCGAAGCTAAAGCGCGGGTTACTTCAGCAAAGTCGCGGCGGCAAAGAGCAAGATAGAACCATTGCTCGGCGATTTCATCCACCGCACTTGGATCTACGCTCACAACATCCTGAATGGCGTCGTAGCCAGGTTGCGTATCGGCGTGCCATTCGAGATCGACCAAAGCTCGCGCGACGCGCGTGTTCGCGTCGCCGGGAAGGGCGGCGAGAGCGCGATCCAAAGTGTGCGCCGAATCGGAAAATCGCCGGAGCGATTGATACGCCCCAGCAGTTTGTTGAAGCAAGAACCAGTTATGCGGATCGAGTTCGGCCGCTCGCTCAAAATTGCTTATACACTGCTCCCAGTGGCCCTGCCGACGAGCGATGAAACCGGCTAACTTGAAAACGGCTGGATCATTCGGTAATCCGCGCTGGGCGATGGCGAGCTCGGCCAGGGCTGCTTGATAATCGCGATAGCAGTGATAGTGGATGCCCGCTGCGGCGAGGTGGGACTCGCCTCGATCAGGGGCAAGGCGCAAAGCCTTATCTCGGGCCTCGTTGGCAAGCCTAAGGCGCGCCGGGCTGTGATCGACTCCGCTAAAGTAAAGCTGCACATGGCCCACCGCGAGCTGACAATAGGCAAGCAAGAAGGCGGGATCGTGTGCGACGGCCTGGTCGAGCAAACGTATGGCATGGCGGGTTTGCTCTACCCGGCGAGTGTCGAAGGTAGCCATTTCAACGAGTTTTTTGCCACGGAGATAACGATCATAGGCGACAATGTTTGCTGTCGGTGCTTGCTCGATCGCGGCTTTCTCCGCCGGTGCAAGCTTCGCCTGAAGTTGGTCCGCCACTGCTTTGGCAATTTCGCTCTGGATTGCGAAGACGTCATCGAGCGGCCGATGATAATTTTCCGCCCAAAGATGGGCATCGGTTCTGGCGTCGATTAACTGCGTGCTAACCCGCACGCGATTTCCTGCGCGCTGGACGTTGCCTTCCAGGAGATGTGCAACGCCTAATTCGTTTGCAATTTGGCGCAGATTGCGCGTCGGCGCGCGGTACTGCATCACCGAGCTGCGACTGATCACTTTGAGATCAGCGATCTTCGCCAGGTTGGTTAGGATCTCGTCCTGTACGCCATCGGCGAAAAACGCATTCTCCGGGTCGGCGCTTAGATTTTCGAACGGCAACACCGCGATGCTTTTTTCCGGAACAGTAGAAGGTGCTGCAGCGGGAGTGACTGCTGGCTTAGGCGCGGCTTGATGCTGGGATACTTTCGCTGGCGGTTCAGGATTGCCGAGCTCTTCGGTGTAAACATTCACGATTCCGAGCTGGACTCCGTGTTTCACTTCGATTTCGCCAATCTCGTGTAAATGCGGCTGCCAGAGGCTGTCCTGCGAAAGATCGTCCGCAACGCGTTGCGACACCAGAATGTGTCCGGCATCGCCGCAATCCATGATTCGCTGGGCCACGTTGATTCCGGCGCCGGCCACGTTGGACCTGTTGTTGACATCTTTAACTTGATCGACCGGGCCGCTGTGCACACCCATGCGCAGCCGAAGGCGCGGATGGTTTTTTAAAGCCCGGCTAATTTCCAGGGCGCACTGCACCGGCTCCTCCGGACTTTCGAAAAAGACCAAGGCCATCCCATCGCCGGAAGGAATGGAAATGAGTTTCCCCCGCGCGTCGCTCTTGCGGAATTGCGCAGTTTTGCGCACGACCTGATTGAGTTGGTGCACCACCTCTCGCTGCTCGTTGACGAGCAGCCTTGAGTAAGCCACCACGTCCATAAACAAGACGTGTCCAATCGCGAGGTGCGGATCGGATTTGAGCTTAGCGGCCATAGGTCTTTGGCGTTCTCTGTTTAACACTAATAGTTTCCACTGGCGAGACAATGGCGGCCCAGCGCAAGCTTTTTGCAGTGCCGACTAGCTTCAAATAACGAGATCTCCGGCTTTCAACTGTAGCGGCGCTCTATGAGCCGTTGTATTTCAGATTCGGCGGTCGTAGACCGCCGCTACAGAAGGAATGCCAAGCGACGCGCTTGCCCTACAATTCGACGGCTTCGCCGTCCTCGCCTTCTTCCCCGATCTCCTCTTCGATCTCGCGCCGCCAGCGTTTCGAAACCCACGGACGCAGGAATCCGTAAAGCAAATAAACTAGAAACAGGACCGCCGGCATCCATTCGTAATTCAAGGCGGTGAAGAACATAATGAGAATGATGGCGGCAAATCGCGGAAGCGAGCGAGTGGTGCGCCAGGTGACGGCTTTGAAACTCGGATAGCTCAGGCGGCTGAACATCATGATGGAAAGAAAAAGCATCAGCGGCGGAAGCACCCATTTCCAGCGACCGATCTCATGGTCGCGCTCACCCAGCCACCACAGCATGAAGAGCGTGATCGATGCAATTAATCCGGCGGCGGCGGGGATGGGAAAACCGGTGAAAGCTTTTCCGTCACCGGCTCCGCCAGCAGCGGAGACGCAATTGTAGCGGGCCAACCTGAGCGCGCCGCAAACCAAATAAACAAAGGCGACGAGCCAGCCGAGGCGCGGGAAATCAATCAGCACAATCCGGTAGACCATTAGCGCGGGCGCGACACCAAAGGAGACAATGTCGGCGAGGGAATCGAACTCGCGGCCAAAGGCGCTGTCCTGTCCCCCGAGCCGAGCCAGTCGGCCATCGAGGACATCGAAGATGCACGCCCCGAGAATGAACCAGACCGCAGCGTGAAAAAGCGTCGCTGCCTCATCCGGACTGGACCATTGGATGAGCGCGCCCTGCACGATCTTAAGCGTGGCCGCGAATCCGCAGAACAAATTGCCCGCGGTCATC
>QHRA01000251.1:0-7793 GCA_003221295.1 Verrucomicrobiota bacterium
TGATGGCGGCGAACCAGCTCGCCGAAAGCGTGCTGGTCACCATCAACAATAACTCGCGCGAGCAGGTCGGCATCGGTCAGCTCCACATCACTGTTTCAACGCTTTCTCGTCGCGATAAGCAAGTCGCCACGCCAGCAGATAACCCAGACCGATCAAGCCGGGAATCAAACCAAGTGCCCAGACGCCATTGTCCCAACCGGCACTGATTCCAAAAAACATGACTACACCCACGCCGACCGAGACCAGCACGATGCCGCGGCGCAAATCGTACCACGGGCGCACGGTTACCGGCGCAGCGGCGGGCGACGAGAGCAATTCCGGCGGAACTGGCTGACCTTTCTCCACCATCATCCGCACGGTGCGATGCAAGGAACGCGTCTTGGCCCAGCCGCTAAACATGATGACGGCTACAATGGCCACTGGGAATCCAAACACGGCCAACAGACTAATAATGACGATCGGGAGAACAGTTTCCGGTATGTCGTTTCCGTGATGGCGATCGGAATCGTGCTCCTCGCCGTCACTCCCATCGACCGTGATCCCAAATCCTTTGTGTTTAAATTTGCGATCGACCCGTTCCTTGATCTTGTCTGCAAATTGATTGGGCGCGGAAGGCGTCGCCGAAATTGCGGGAGAAACGGAGACAGCGGAAGTAGCAGTTGCTGCGATCGCTGGCGACGGAGCCGGCGTTTCTGGCGTAGCGGCAGGTGTTTGTGCGTAGATGGCCAGCGCCAGGGCAAAAGTAGCGGCGCTGCCAAGAACAAATGCTTTCATAGTTTTCATTTGCATATGAGATGCAGGTTGAAGGGCAAATGGATTCAGGAATCGTTCACTTTATTGGGCGAAAGATGGCGTTTCGCGAAGACGCGGCCGGAACCCAGATTTAAGATACCTCTCGAATGCCACGGCTGTGTTCTCAGCGACAAATGCGAAGTACGCGACTATAAGCCACGGAGCGAATTTCGCGGTATGCGGAGATCGTCCGTCCTGGTGATCTAGCAATCGCTTCTTGAGATCGCGCGTCAGACCAATGTATCGCTGGTTCGGCGCGGATTTCGATTGCAAAATGTAGACGTAATACACAACAGCAAAATCTCGAACTGGCTTGCCAGCCGTAGCTTGGATGCGATCGGGCGACCCGCCTTCGCCACGGCTACAGCGCGCTCGCTCCAGCCTTCGATTTGCGCTTCGCACCAAGCGAAGGCTGGAGCGGGTGACGAGACTTGAACTCGCGACGTCCTCCTTGGCAAGGAGGTGCTCTACCACTGAGCTACACCCGCGCAAAGTGGGCTCAAATAATCGCTCGCGCCTTCGCCAGCGCAACATTTTTCGCGAGAGTGCCGCCCGGCGAAGCACCTGCAGAAAATAGGCGCTTGGCACAAACGCCTCTACCATGGTCATTCCAAGTGGTAGCCGAGGAATGCTGCGAAAGCTTAACGGTAGCGTACCGGAATCCCTCGACTCCGCTCGGGATGACGATGATTTCACCTTCTCTTGAAGAGTTCCGAAAGCTCGCGAGCCGCGGGAATCTGATTCCAGTCGTCGCAGAGATTGTCAGCGATGTCGAAACGCCCGTTGGCGCATTCCAAAAAATTGGACGGGATGGATTTTCGTTCCTTTTCGAGTCGGCTGAACGCAACGAAGAATCCGGACGCTTTTCTTTTATCGGCATTAACCCGTTATTAATCGTTAGCCAGCGCCAGCGTGATGTCGCTATTCGCGAAAAATCTGGCGCCGCCACCAATCGCAGCACCTTCGATCCACTCGGCGAACTGCAAAAGATCCTCAGCGAATTCCGCTTTGTTCCGCGCGACGATATTCCGCATTTCCAAGGCGGTGCAGTCGGCTTTGTCGGCTACGACGTGATCCGATTTTTCGAGCCGAAAACAACGATTCATTCACGCGACGACCTCGGGTTGCCGGAAATGATGTTCGTGATTGCGGGCGCGCTCGTTGTTTTCGATCACCGTTTCCGCAAAATGCGAGTAATCACCTTGGGTGACATGCGGGAGCAGAGCGTCGACGATGCTTATCACGACGGCCGCAAACAGATCGACGTCATTCTGGAAAAACTGGCAATGCCGTCACGATTGCGACCAATCAGTGCGCAGAGTGACTCCTGCAGCGGTGGTCTGCGACCGCCGTCCAGCGCTCATAGAGCGCCGCTACAAAGCAACACGAGCGATTTCGAGAAAATGGTTCTCCGCGCGAAAGAATACATCGCCGAGGGCGACATTTTCCAAGTCGTGCTGTCGCAACGATTCGAGTCGGAATTTTTAGCCGATCCGCTCGATCTTTACCGTTGTTTACGCTTTGGAAATCCCTCGCCCTACATGTTTTTGCTGAACTTCGGCGATGAGTTTTGCGCGCTCGGTAGTTCGCCGGAGTTGCACGTCCGGGTGCGCGGTCGTACCGCCGAACTTCGGCCGATTGCGGGGACCCGTCCACGCGGCGCCGACAGCCTCTCCGACGAAGCAAACGCGCGCGATTTACTCGCCGATCCGAAAGAGCGCGCCGAACACGTGATGCTGATCGATCTCGCACGGAACGATCTGGGCCGGATTGCGCAAATCGGCAGTGTTCGTGTGACGGAGCAAATGACAATCGAGCGTTACAGCCACGTCATGCACATCGTGTCGCATGTTGAGGCGCGGTTGCGCGATGGTTTGAACGCCTTCAGCGCCTTTCGCTCCACCTTTCCCGCCGGCACCGTTTCGGGTGCACCGAAAATTCGCGCGATGCAAATCATCGCCGAGCTCGAGAAAACACGGCGCGGATTTTATGCGGGGGCGGTCGGCTGGTTTGGTTTCGATGGGAATTGCGATAGTTGCATCGCGCTGCGTTCGGTGGTTTTGAAAAATGGGAAAGCGTTTGTGCAAGCCGGTGCCGGGATCGTGGCCGATTCCGAGCCGTGGCGCGAACGTGAAGAAACCGAGCGCAAGGCGATGGCGGTCCTAGCGGCGATCGCTCGCGCAAAGGAGGTGCCGCGTTGAAACTGCTCCTGATCGATAATTACGATTCGTTCACCTACAATCTCGCGCAGATTTTCGGTGAGCTTGGCGCCGAAGTTTTGGTGAGACGCAACGATGAGATCGGCCGAACTGACATTCGGGAATTTGTTCCGGAACGCATTTGCATCTCGCCCGGACCAGGCCGGCCGCGCGACGCTGGAATCAGTTGCGACGTCATTCGTGAATTCGGACCGCACATTCCGTTACTCGGCGTTTGCCTCGGTCACCAATGCATCGGCGAAGTTTTCGGCGGCGAAATTGTGCATGCCCCGAAGTTGATGCACGGGAAAACATCTGCGATTTCGCACCACGGCGCAGGCATTTTTGAAAGCGTGTCGCAACCGTTCGAAGCTACCCGTTATCATTCCCTCGTGGTAAAACGCGATAGTCTGCCTGATTCACTTATTATCACCGCGGAATCCGACGACGGTGAGATTATGGGGTTGCAGCATCGCGAATTCCCCATTCATGGAGTGCAATTTCATCCGGAATCGATTTTGACCGGAGAAGGGAAAAAGCTGCTCGCCAATTTTCTTAATCTGTCATCCCGAGCGCAAGCGAGGGACCTCGCCGACACTCGTTGATCACACAAACGAGTTCGCGTGACCAACTGCATTTCGAGAGGTCCCTCGCCGTCTGCGCAGCTTGGGATGACGCGCGTTGGGACTCGATACTCACTCGATGCGATCAGTTGATCACGTCGTGGATCGCCCGCACTTCGTTCGCCATTTGCTCGAACTCGTCGAGTGTGAGGGCCTGCGCCCCGTCGGAAAGCGCTTCTTCCGGCTTGCAATGCACTTCGATCATCAACCCATCTGCGCCGACCGCAACTCCGGCACGCGCCAGAGGCGTGACCATGTAGTTTTTGCCGGTGCCGTGCGAGGCATCAATGATTATGGGTAAATGGGAAATACGTCGTACTGCCGGCACGGCCGCGAGATCGAGCGTGTTGCGGGTGTGCTGGGCGAAGGTACGGACGCCGCGTTCGCACAAAACGACGTGGTAATTGCCTTCCGCCATAATGTATTCGGCCGCAAGCAACCATTCCTCCAGGGTCGCCGCCATCCCACGCTTGAGCAGCACCGGCAGCTTCGAACGCCCGACCCGCCTAAGCAGCGTGTAGTTTTGCATGTTGCGCGCGCCAATCTGAATCATGTCGGCATATTTTTCGACGAGATCGACTCCTGGTTCGTCCAGCGCCTCGCTAACGATTTTTAGACCAAATTTCTCGCGAACATCGACCAGTATCTTCAGGCCCTCCTCGCCCAAGCCCGCGAAGGCATAGGGTGAGGTGCGCGGTTTGAAAGCACCGCCACGGAAAAATTTCGCGCCAGAATTTTTCACGACCTCGGCAATGGCAAAGGCCTGCGAGTGAGATTCAATTGCGCATGGCCCAGCGATCATGGCGAGCGAGCCGTTGCCGATTTTCGCACCGCCGATATCGACAATGGTGCGGTCCTGTTTTAAATCGAGAGTGATCAGCTTGTAAGGTTTGCTAACGCGAATGGCCTCGGCCACGCCGGGCAGGTTTTCGAAATGCTGCAAACTGATCGCGCCCTTGTTGCCGGTGATGCCAATGGCGGTGCGGGTGGCACCGGGCATGGTATGCGCGCGCAAACCGAGCGACTCAATCACGCGGACAACGCCGGCGATCTCGGCCTCAGTGGCATTGGCATTCATGACGACGAGCATAAGCGAGCTTCCTTTTTCCTATGCAATGGCGCTCGCTGCAAGCCAGTCTCGCGCTGCCTCCACATCCGCGTCCGTCAATTCGTGACCGCTTTCCTGCATTCGCACCTCAACTTCGGCCTTTCGGTCGCGCAACAATTCGGCCAGCGCGTTGACCTGCTCTGGCCTCGCAATTGGATCGAAACGCCCGCCGCAGATCAATACGGTGCAATTTTCTAACGAGGTATCCGGCGGATGTGAAAGGGGCACCATCGGTCGAGACAAAATCGCGCCGCGAAATTTCAATAAGCCGAGCAGTATCATCGCCGAGGCAATGTTCGCCCCGTTGGAATATCCGATCGCGACCAGCGTCTTCTCGTCGAAAGCATGTTTCTTCGCCGCAGCGGAGACAAAATTCGCGAGTTCCTGCGCACGCGCGACGACATCCTTTTCATCGAAAATGCCCTCAGCCAGCCGCCGAAAAAATCGCGGGGCGCCATTTTCCAAAACTTTTCCTCGCGGACTGAGCAAGGACGCGTCGGGATCGATGGCGCGACCGAGCGGAAGCAAATCATTTTCGTTCCCGCCGGTGCCGTGCAACAACAGCAGGGTTCGATCGCCAGCGCCGGGAATAAAGCGATAAATGAAATCGTTCATCATGCGGCCGAGTGGCGGAGGTGAATTGTGGGAAGCACGCGCTCGATCTCGTCCCGCTTGGGCTCGTAAACTGACGGAAGTTTTAGGGTTTCGCCCAAGGCATCGGCCGGTTCATCGATAAGGAATCCGGGCCCGTCGGTGGCGATCTCAAACAAGATACCGTTTGGTTCGCGAAAATAAATTGAGTGAAAATATTGGCGGTCGATTACGGGCGTAACGTTGAGACCCCGCGCGACAAGCTGCTCACGCACTCTCAGCTGTTCATCATCATCGGCCGCGCGAAACGCAATGTGATGAACCGTGCCAACCGCGATCTGGCCGAAGCCAGCTTCCGATGACACCAGATCGATTTCCGAAGATGGATTTGAGCCACTGCCGCGGAAACGCCGTCGATTATTTTCTTCCGCGACAAACTCGAATCCGAGAATCTCGGTGAGCAAATTTTCAGTCTTCTCGGGCTTCCTGACTTCAAGCGTCGGCGCGGCGAACCCAAAGATTTTGTCATCCTGAGCGGAGTCGAAGGATCCCGTGGAAGGTGCCTTAAAGATTCCGCGGCGGGATCGCTCGACTTCGCTCGGGATGACAACGAGCTCGAGCTGCAACCCATCAGGATCGAGAAAGCGTAAGGCGTTACTTCCGAATCGTCCGGCGATTTCTTCGGCGATCACATGATTTGCACGCAATTGCTCTTTCCAAAACGCCATCGAATTGTGCGGAACGGCGAAGCTGACCGTGGTCACCTGCCCGCTCCCGCGGGTGCCTCGTCGCGCTCCGGGCCAGGGGAAAAAGGTAATGATGGTTCCAGGACGCCCGATGTTATCGCCAAAATAAAAATGGTAGCTCCCGGGATCGTCGAAATTCACTGTCCGCTTGACCAGACGCAGCCCGAGCGTCTCGCTGTAAAAGTCGAGATTGCGTTGCGGATCTCCCGCGATCGCGGTGATGTGATGGATGCCGGCGCTGCGCATGGGGAATTGGGAGGCGAAAGGGTAGCGTGGCCGGCAAATTTAGCGATGAATTTTTAAACTTGTCGCGGGCGCGAAAACGAGCTTTAAACTTTCTTTATGAAGATTGTTTCTCTCGCGCTGTTGGCAGCAGTCATGGCAACGTCTCTCGCACTGGGCGCGCCGAAAGAAGAGAAAACAAAGTTAACAAAATGGAAAATTACGGGTCAGCTCGAGGAAGCCTGTTCCTGTAACGCCGCCTGCCCGTGCTGGTTTGATTCCAAACCGACGCGGGCGACATGTGGCGGCAATCAAGTTCTTTTCATTCAAAAGGGCAATTACGGAAACGTGAAACTCGATGGACTCGCCGTTGCCAATTACGCACAGAGCCCGGAAAACCAGACGATGATGGATTCGTTCGGGAAATGGAATTTTTCCACGAATTACATCGACGAAAAAGCCAATCCCGAGCAACGCAAAGCGTTGGAAGCAATTGCGGCGATCGTCCTGCCTTCAAATAATGGGTCGAAAAATTTCAAGACCGTTTACGCTCCGATCACGCGTAAAATCGAAGGCAAAGATCACATCATTACCATCGGAAACGTCGCCACGTTTACTGGACATTTGGTCGAAGGTGGTCTCGGTGGTTCGTCAAGGATTACCAATCCTCCGGGGGCCGATCCCGTTCATCATCAGTATGCGCAGGGCAAGACGACAAAGATGACCTACAACGATTCTGATCAAAATTGGGATTGGACAGGTACGAATTACATGCTGGGAACTTTCACCGTCGACAGCGATCAGTACACGAAATATGCCGCCGGGTTAGCACAGAAAATGGCAAAGAAGGAAAAAGCGGAAAGCGCGGAGAAGAAATAATTTTTTGGTGTTGGGTTGATTAATGTTCGTTTGGCGAAAGCGAGTCAGTACAGTCTGGCTCGCAGCCAACGAGGCGGCGTTGCGTGAAGTTGCGGGCCGGCAGCTCGCTATCATTTCGAGACCAGATCGCACGACTGCGATCGCGGAAATTGCGGGTAGCAGCCGGCGCGACTTGGAAAAAATTCGTTCCCGCTTTGGCGGTGCGATCGAAAAGTTGTTGCGCGATTGGCTGACAAAGTTTTCGAAAGCGCATGCGATCAAACCGATCAGAATCGGAAAGCGGCTGATTATTTATAGGTCAGTTACGAGTAAGAATAGGAGTAGGAATAAGAATAAGAGTTTGCTGATTCCGGCGGGTACAGCTTTTGGGACTGGAGAGCATACAACTACGGCGATGTCGTTGCGCTTACTGGAGCGGTGCACTCGGAGCTGGGGAGCGCGAGGGCGCGAGCGCTCCCCAGACCAAAATTGGACCTTGCTTGATCTTGGGACGGGCTCGGGAATTCTTGCGTTGGCGGCGGTACGCTTCGGTGCAAGGCGCGTGATTGCGATCGATCACGATCCGGTGGCAATCGCGACCGCGAGAGCAAACGCGCGACGAAACAAGATCGATAACATCGTTTTTCGCGTCGCT
>QHRA01000251.1:7858-13485 GCA_003221295.1 Verrucomicrobiota bacterium
TAAAACGCGCTCAGTGGTTGATTCTTTCGGGTATTTTGCGCGAACAGGAGGCTCGGTTGGTCCGCGCCTTGAAGAGAAATGAGATCGCAATTGTGGAAACGCGGCGACGGGGGAAATGGATCGCAATCGCTTGCCATCCCGAGTGACAGTGGCATCGGCATCTTGCCGATGAATCTTTCCGAACGTCGGGTGGAAGCCGATGCCACTGGATCCCGTTGCGAAAGCTTTAAGGTAACTTCAACGGGATCCCTCGAGTATTGCTCGGGATGACGGAGGGACGGGGAAAGAATTTGACGGCACACTGCCCAACCCGCATTTTCTTCGGCTCAGGCGACTTCGATTCCACCTGCAGGTAGGCGGTTTAATCAGGGCCGCCGGAGAAATTTATGCAGGAACTTTCCTACGCCATCGTGACGCCTTATTCGATGCGCAAATCGCGCACCGGCGGAATTGTGTCGCGACTGATTTCGCGCACCGGACTCGACGTTGTGGCGGGACGGATGTTCGCGCCTAGCGCCGAACTGGTGAAACGGTATGCGGAAACGATTGTAACAGAAACGGAATCCCGGCACCGCGCCACGCAGGAGCTGATTCGCGAATACGTGCGGCGGAATTTTACCGGTGAGATCAACGGTCAACGGCCGCGTGTCCTTTTTCTCGTTTTTCGCGGCGAGGACGCGGTAGCCAAGGTTCATCGTACTGTCGGTCACATCGTGAACGAGCGAACAAGCGGCGAAACAATCCGCGATACTTTTGGCGACTACATAGAGGATGAAACCGGCAAGGTCACCTATTTCGAGCCTGCGGTGCTAACTGCGATTCAGCCCGCTCAGGTGGAACGCGACTTAAAATTATGGGCCGAATTCTCGGACACGGACGGGGGAATTTTAGAAAAAGTGATTGAACATCCGGCCGGCGCGAAAGTCGAAAAGACACTCGTTCTGATCAAACCAGATAACTTCAAATTTCCAAACTTGCGACCCGGAGGTGTGATTGAGGTTTTTTCGCGCACCGGGCTTTATATCATCGGATTCAAGGTTCATCGCATGAGCGTGGCGCAAGCGGAAGAATTTTACGGGCCTGTCTTGCCGGTATTGCAGGAAAAACTCGGAACCGAAAAAGGCCGGGACGCGTGGGAGGACATTGTGGAATTCATGTCCGGCGGACGGCCAAGCCAGATCGCGCCGGCGCAAAAGAGCGAACCCGGCACGGAAAAATGCATCGCAATTGTCTATCAAGGCGAGAACGCGGTGCAAAAAATTCGCGAAGTGTTGGGTCCGACCGATCCAAGCAAGGCGCCACCGGGTTCAATCAGAAAAGAATTTGGCCAGACCATTATGATCAATGCCGCGCATGCCTCCGATTCGCTCGAGAACGCCCGATGCGAGATGAAAATCGTGCAGGTTGACGAGAACAATTTTAAACCGCTGATTGACGACTTTTACCGCCAGAAATAATAAATTATGACTACTACTCCCATGGAAATCTCAGGCCGCGCCGCCCAACTCACACCCTCCCTCACCCTCAGCATCGACGCCAAAGCAAAGGCGATGAAAGCGGAGGGAATCGACGTCTGCGGATTTGGCGCGGGCGAACCGGACTTTGATACGCCCGAACACATCAAGCAGGCAGCGATTAGCGCTCTGCAAAGCGGGTTTACCAAATATACCCCGAGTTCCGGCATTCCGGAATTGCGACAGGCGATTGCGGAAAAATTGGCAGCGGACAACGCCCTTAATTACAAACCGACGCAAGTGGTGGTAAGCAATGGTGCGAAGCATGCCTGTTACAACGCCATTCTCGCCACCTGCCAGCCCGGTGATGAAGTAATTATTCCGGCTCCCTATTGGGTGAGCTATCCCGATATGGTGAGATTGGCTGGGGCAGAGGCGGTGATTATTCCAACGAGCGAGCGCAACGGCTGGAAAATGCGCGCAGAAGATTTTGAGAACGCGATGACGCCCCGAACGAAAATGCTGATTTTGAATTCGCCGGGAAACCCGAGCGGCTCAGTCTATACCCGCGAAGAAATGGAAGCGCTAGTCGACATCGCCGCCGGCGAAGACATTTACATTTTATCGGACGAAATTTACGAGAAGCTTGTTTATGACGATGCGAAACATGTCAGTATCGCATCGCTTTCGAAAGAAGCGTACGATCTCACCCTCACCGTCAACGGTTTCAGTAAATCATATGCGATGACGGGCTGGCGACTTGGTTATCTGGCGGCGCCGGAGGCAGTAGCGAAAGCAGTCGATTCCATTCAAAGTCACAGCACGGCCAACCCATGTTCCTTCGCGCAGCGCGGCGCGCTCGCGGCCCTCAAGGGCGATCAGCAGCCGATTGCGGACATGCGCGATGAATTCGATATGCGCCGCAACTACATGTTTGATCGTATTTCCAAGGTTCCAAACGTTACCGCGGTCAAGCCGCAAGGTGCCTTTTACGTGCTGATGAATATCAGCCAGCTCGGCCTGACCTCGCAAAATTTTGCCGATCGCCTTTTGAGCAAGGCAAATGTCGCAGTCGTACCCGGTGCGGCCTTCGGCGACGATCGCACCGTTCGACTCAGCTACGCCACCAGCATCGATGTAATCAAGAAAGGACTGGATCGCTTCCAGGATTTTTGCCGGACGCTCTAGGCGACCCCTGCGAAACTCAGTCATCCCGAGCGAAAGCCGAGGGATCCCGCGGCGAAACCTGAAAGTTCATTTCAACGGGATCCCTCGACTTCGCCCGGAATGACGTCATGACCGGCTTGCTCGCCCTCGTTCTCCACGCGCATTTGCCTTTCGTGCGGCATCCCGAGCACGAATTTTTTCACGAAGAAAACTGGCTCTTCGAAGCGATCAGCGAGAGCTATGTGCCGCTCCTGCAAATGATGCAGCGCCTGCTTCGCCGAAGCGTTCGTTTCAAGCTCACTCTTTCGGTTTCGCCCACCCTGTCCGCCATGCTAAGCGATCCGCTTTTGCGGGACCGCTATATCAGACATCTCGACTTGCTGATCGCATTGACGGAGCGCGAATGCGAACGCAACTGCGCCGAGAAAAATTTGTTGTCGCTCTCGGAGTTCTACCGCGAATTTTTTGCGGAGATACGGCGCACCTTTATCGAACAATGGAATTGTGATCTGCTTGGAGTTTTTCGACAGCTTCGCGGGACTGGCGCGGTTGAAATAATGGCGAGTGCGGCGACGCACGCGATTCTTCCGATCTTGCAGCAATCGCCGGAGGCGGCACAGGCACAGATTGCAATCGGGTGCGATCAGTTTCGGGAGACATTCGGCGGCGAACCGAGTGGGTTTTGGCTACCAGAATGCGCCTATTCCGCTGGAATCGGAAAATTCTTGCAGGCGGAAAATATTCGCTGGTTCATCATTGATGCGCATGCGCTAGGGCAGGCACTGCCGCCGGCGCGGCGGGGAACTTTTGCGCCCTGTTTTACAAGCGCGGGACCAGCTGCGTTCGCTCGCGAGATCCAGGCCAGCCGTCAGGTTTGGAGCGCGCAACAAGGTTATCCCGGTGATCCGGCGTATCGCGACTTCTATCGCGACATCGGATTCGACTTGTCAGCCAGGGAGCTTGCACCGTTACCCGGCAACAGCTTTACCGGAATTAAATATCATCGCGTCACCGGCCGCGACGTCGCGAAACAAATTTATGATCGTGCGGCCGCGGAAGAAACGGCCCGCCGGCATGCCCATCATTTTGTCGAGCGGTGCGCCGCCGAACTTCAAAGTCTGCAAGCTGATGACTGGAATCCAATTATGACAGTGCCGTTCGATGCCGAGCTCTTCGGACATTGGTGGTCCGAAGGACCAATCTTTCTTGAGCACCTGATTCTTGCGGCAGCGGAAAATAAATTGCCGCTGACCACGCCGAGCGAATTTCTCGAGCAAAATCCGACTCAACAAGTGACGGAGCCAGCGACATCGAGTTGGGGTGATCAAGGTTTTCTCGATGTCTGGCTCGATCAGAAATGCGGCTGGATTTATCCGCATCTTTTCGCGGCGAACACCCGCATGACCATGCTGGCAAAATCGCGTGGCGGTGAGGCAACGGCTGATGATAAACGGGTCCTACGCCAGCTCGCGCGCGAGCTCCTGCTCGCGCAATCCAGCGATTGGGCGTTTCTCATCCGCAACGGCACAGCGAAGGATTACGCAACGCAACGAGTGACCGATCATCTTTCACGTTTCCAAAAACTGGCGGAGCAATTCGAACACAGAAATATGGACGGTGAATTTCTCGCCCAATGCGAAGCCAAAGATAATTTGTTTCCACATCTCGAGTGGCGGCGCTTTCTCTAGCTTGTCATTCCGAGCGAAGTCGAGGAATCTCTCGATATTCTAAAGCAGAAAAAATAGTCAGAGATGTCTCGACTTCGCTCGACATGACAAAAACGGTCCTGGCGCTAACGATCGGGTTCTTGGCTGTCTCATTCTTGCGCGCGCAGGAAACGTTACCTTCACCTAGTCCGACCGCGACCCCGTCGCGATCTATTCGCATCAGTTTTGTTCCACCACCGCTCGAGGGAAAAATCAGTCTCGGCGTCTACAGCGAGTGGGGTCAGCTCGTGCGGGTGCTCCATCAAGAAGCAGAGTTCGATGAGTTCACCATTGGGGCCGATGCGCTCAGCACGAAATGGGACGGCAAGGATGATTACGATTACGATTTGCCGCCAGGAAAATATTCCGCCCACGGTTTCCTGGTTGCGCCGATGAAGATCGGAGCGGAAACAATTACGAGTAGTGCCGTGGCATCGGGGGCCAGCTCGGTCCGTATCAAGTTAATAGCAAATCCGTTGGAGAATAACGAACGGCCAACTGTCGATATCTGCGCAGGTTTTGATGATGACGATGGTTATCTGCAAACAATCGATGGCCTGCCGTTGGTCACAGTCGCAAAGCGCCAGGACGCGAAAAGTGCGTCGTTGGCCGCGGGGCGCGACAACAAAAGTGTGATCGTCTTCCTAAGTAACGGCGCAAATGTCCGCCAGGTCGAAGTTAGCGGCATTACCAAAATGATGGCGTTCGATTGCGGCACATTTGAATTGAAATAGCCCTCTGAGATTCCGCTGGCTTTGGTAGGGCGAGACTCTGTCGAGCCGCATACGCGATGGAATACAGACTTCCAAGTCTGTGCGCCAAACAGGCATTCCTGCCTGTTTCTCCTTGCAAAGAAGCCGGCTGAAAGCCTGCTGGGCGCACAGGCAAGAATGCCTGTGTTCCGCACGCGTCGCCCAAAAAAGAAAATGCGAGGGCCCCATTCAATTGATGTCATCAACCGATTGCTGGCCAGCGCACCAATTCTTTGTTAGTTAGCGCGCGATGACTGCCGAGCTTCAACATACGCTGGCGAAATCTGCCGGATTCAGCGGCACTTCTTTGCACACTGGTGAAAAGGTGACGCTCAAGTTGCAGCCGGCCCCGGTTGATCATGGGATCAAATTTAAACGCAAAGACCTGGCGGACGAGCCGACCATTGATGCGAACGTTGCGAACCTGAAGACGGTCGAGCGCGCTACCACAATCGGGGAAGGCGCGGTCCGGGTGCACACGGTTGAGCACGTGCTTTCCGCCTTAAGCGCGATGGGGGTGGATAACGCGATCATCGAAATGGACGCGA
>QHRA01000123.1 GCA_003221295.1 Verrucomicrobiota bacterium
CAGAAGACAACCAGGAAAGTTACGCCAGCGACGCCGGTAAATTCCGCGATCTGGATCAGCGGCCATGTTCCATGCAGCGCGATGCCGAGCCCGTTCCAACCGAATCCGGACATCAACCAACCACGCGTCCATTCCAGCGCCACCCATGCTGCCGTCAGACAAAGTGCGAGAAAGAAGTTGTGGCCGGAGCTCAGCCACGGTGAACTCGCCGGCAACGGTTCCGGTTTCGCGCGCGCAAGCATTTCGCTCCATTTATCGCGCGCGACAATTTTGCGAGGTCGCGGTCGCATCAATCCGCAAAAGCAGCCCCAGACTGCGAAATAAAGGGCCAGATAAAATTGCAGGATGAACCAGCCCAGTGCGGACACGGTCGTGAGCCAAAAAAAACAGCTCCAGAAGAACGTCAGTCCGGCGACGTATCCGAGGAGGAGATCGCGCAACCAGCGGTGCCTGGTATTTTCACCGGAAAATAAAATCGTCGCGCACAAAGGCACGAGGGCGATCCAGATGAGCCATGTTTGATCGAGTGGGGGTAAAGCTGCCGCGCCGAGCAAGCCACTGGTGATCGCCGCCAGCCACGGCCATAGCCGCAGCAATCGCTTGCTCACTTCAACCACGCCGCCGCCGGCGATGTTTTTCCGCTTCGCGCCGCCGGTTCGGATCGAGCGCATCTTTCAGGTCATGCACGTAAGATGGATTCACGCGAAAGGAAGTGCGCTTCACATCCTCCAACGTCCGAACATTCACCTTAGTGGCGAGGAGGTAGCCCATCGCCAGCAACCCTCGAAGCGTATCAATAAGTTCGCCGGCCTCGACTTCTTCTATTCGATCGATCAAGAATTTTCCTGCTATGGCGGTACCGGTCAGGCCAATCGCTTTCAGAATTGTAATTTCGCCTCCGCTCAACTGGATCTGATGTCCCACGTCGCAATTCTTACCGTGAATCGCGCGGTGTCGAGTGAGTTATTTGGCGAGGCGCTGATTCGCGTCTTTCTCCAGCCAATTCCAAAGCGCGTTCAGCCGGTTGTCGATTTCCGTTTTCGCGCGCGCTAATTCCTCGCGCGATAACTTTCCATTCTTCGGCAAGCGTGCGCCAAAAACGTAATACTTGATTTTCGGTTCGGTTCCCGACCCACGAACCGCAATTCGAGTTTTGTCCGCCAACTCGAAGATCAACATTTTCTCTTTCGGAATTTCATCGCCGTCGACGTCGCGAATGATTTCCTTCTCGAAGTTCTGGACACGCGTGACCGCACTGTCCAGCATCTGGTCCGGTGGATTTTCGTCGTAGGAAATGAGCAGTAGGCGAATCTTCTCCGCGCCATCCGCGCCTTCGAAATACAGCGAGTGGTTCTTTTCCTCGAAGTAACCGAACTCGCAGAAGACTTCGTCGAGTAGTTGGTCGAGCGTCAGCCCGCGTGATTTGGCGTAAGCCGCCACTTCGCAAAACATAATCACCGCGGCGTTGCCATCTTTATCACGCACGAAATCGGCGCCGCTGTAACCATAGCTTTCTTCGCCCCCGAAAATGTAGAAGGACGATTTCTCTAAACGCAGGCGGCGCGTTTCTTCTTCCGGCAACTCACGGTAATTAGGCGCATCGGTCAGCTCCTCGTACTGCTTTAGTTTAGCTCCGTTATATTTGAAACCGGTCAGCGTTTCTACGCAGCGCAATCCAAACTTTTCTGCGATCGCTTTTTGCAGATCGGTCGTGACAAAGGTTTTGATGATTACCCCACGACTCGCGTTCTGTTTATTTATAATACCGAGCTCGAAAAATGTTTTGGCCCGATACCACGCCAGCAATGAGCCGATTTGATTTCCGCTCAGTAATTTCATTTCACCAGAGGATGTCCGCACTGCCACTCCCAGGCGGTCACAGTCCGGATCGGTCGCAATGACAAGATCGGCATTTTCCTTTTGTGCGAGCGAGATCCCGAGGTTTAGCGCTTCTGCATTTTCCGGGTTCGGCGACTTCACCGTGGGAAAGCGGCCATCGAATTGGTCCTGCTCGGGAACCACGGAAAAATTCAGGCCGATCTTCCTTAGCATCGGCTTGACGATAACGCCGCCGGTCCCGTGAAGGGGCGTGTAAACAATTTTCAAATCGTGCGCTCGCCTGATTAATTCGCGCTTGAGGATCAAGGTTTCGAGCCGCTCCATGTAAGCGCGATCGATCTCGTCACCCGCGATGACGATTTCACCTTTTGCAGGGACGACCTCCCTGTCGTCCCGCGATTTTTGGGACGAGGCCGAGCCCTTCCTTCCAACCCTGTCTACTTCCGCGATGATCCCGCTGGCGTGCGGTTCGACCACTTGCGCGCCATCGCTGAAGTAAACCTTGTAGCCGTTATCGTGTGGTGGGTTGTGACTGGCAGTAATGACGATTCCGGCATCCGCGTTTAAATATCGAACGGCAAAGGAAAGTTCCGGTGTTGAGCGTGGGTCTTCGAAAATAACGGCATTGCATTCGTTAGCCGACGCGGTCTCTGCGGCAAGCCGGGCAAACTCTTGTGAGAAGTGCCGGCTATCATGCGCGATGACAATTTTCGGCCGACCTTGCATCCGTTGCCGCGATCGCCACTTCTGGACGTAAAGGACCAGCCCGCGCGTGGCACGACCAACATTGAAGTAGTTCATGGCATTGGTTCCCACGCATGGGAATTCGGGGCGGCCGAGCGCAGTCGGAGTGCCGAGCTCCGACGGGGTCACGATCTTACCAATGGTGCGCCCACGCAGTCCGCCGGTGCCAAACGCGAGCGTTTTGTAAAAGCGATCATTTAGTTCTTCCCATTGGTTCC
>QHRA01000185.1:0-34351 GCA_003221295.1 Verrucomicrobiota bacterium
CGGCGGGGTGTGGGCGAATTATTCCTGGGGAAGGTTCTGGGGTTGGGACCCGAAGGAAACCTGGGCTCTGATCGCGCTGCTCTGTTACATCACCACTCTGCACGGACGGCTCGCCGGTTGGTGGACCGAATTCGGTCTCGTCGTCGCGAGCGTGGTTTGTTTTCTCGCGGTCTTGATGGCGTGGTACGGCGTTAACTTCGTCCTTGGAAAAGGATTGCACAGTTACGGCTTCGGCATCGGCGGCGAAACCTACGTTGGAACTTTCGTCATCGCCGATCTGCTCTTTGTCGCATTCGCGATCTGGCGTCATCGTTCAAGCAAACGCTTCCCGATCACGCGGGAGGAACCTGTAGCGGCAGCCGTGTCGGCTGCAGATTGAAAACGATGCAGGCGACGCGCCTGCCACAACAGCAGATCGCTTCGCTACACCGGCACAGCGTATTTGTCGGGAACGAATGCTCGACCGGCCCGGGCGGCATAAACCTGCGTGAACTCAGCGCCAAAGAGCAAGATTTGCGATGAGTAGTAAATCCAAAGCAGGAGCGTGATTAACGAGCTCGCGGCTCCATAAGCGGACGCCGCCGTTCCGCTACCCAGATAAAGGCCGAGCGCCCATTTCCCGATCGCAAAAAATATCGCCGTCATGACCGCGCCGATCCAGACGTCGCGCCATTGAATTTTCACGTCCGGCAGAAATTTGAAAATAGAGGCAAAAAGCAGAACGACGACCGCGAGATCGAAGGTTGAATAAACGACGAGTGCGATGACGATTCCGCCGGGAAGCATTGCCTGGACGTAGTGACTAAAGCTTTTGAGGAGGCTTTCGAGCACGAGCGAAACCAGCAGTAAAAAACAAACGCCGGCGACCATGGCGAAGGAGAGAAAACGCGAACGTATGAATCCCATGATGCCGACGCCAGGTTTGGTCTTTACGCCCCAAATGGTGTTGAGCGCATCTTGCAACTGGCCAAAGACGCCGCTGGCGCCGAAAAGGGCCAGCAAAATTCCAATGACTGTCGCCAGCACACCCTTGTTCGGTTGCGACGCTTTCTGGGCGATACCCTGGACTACATCGATGGCGCTCTTATCCAAAAAGTAGCTCATTTGTTCCGTCACTTTTTGCCAGGCCCCGGCGGGATCGTTGCGGAAAAGGAAACCGACGATTGCCAGGAGCAAGAGAACCAGTGGCGCGAGCGAGAACACAGTGTAGTAGGCGAGTGCAGCTCCCAGCTGAGGTACTTTGTCGTCCAGCCATTCCGAAAACGTTTGTTTCAGCAGGCTGATTGAATTGGCGACAAATGATCCATGTTTCCCAGACATGACGATTCCTCCTTGTCGCTAATTCGCGGAAGGCCGCTGGCGCAGATGCGAAGGAATGCGTGTGCGCGTTAATTTCGCGACATTGCGGCAAGAGTCAGCACTCCTTGCCGAACATTTATCGTTTCGGTTCGTGCGCGTGCGGCGAGCTTCTGCGACCCGCACCTTGTCGATCCAGGCGCGAAGTTCCTTTAACGGCATAAAATTCACGATCCGTTCCGGCGGAATTTTTGCCGCCAACGCCGCAGCGAGGGCGAGATCGATGAATTCCAATTGCCATGGATGGTGCGCGTCTGTGCCCATGGAAATTCGGGTTCCGCAACGTTTGGCGATTTTAAGCAGACTTATGTTCAGATCCTGCCGATCGGGGTAAGCGTCGATTTCCACCGCTTTATCGAGACGGGTCGCCTCGCGGAAGACCGTTTCCCAATCCGCGCGCAAACCGGAACGATAATTGTAAATCCGGCCGCGGGGGTGGCCGAGAATCTGAATATGCGGATTGCCAAGGGCGGCGAGATAACGTTCGGTCTGGTCGTCCTTGCGCCGCAGCGCGGAATGGAAAGAGCCGAGAACGATGTCAAGCGAGCGCAACGCCGCGGGCTCCATATCGCCTTCGCCCAAGGGATTGAGATTCATTTCGATAGAATGCAAAACGCTCAGGCTCTTAGCGCTTGTCCGCATCTCGCTATTAACAGCTTCAATCTCAGCTGACTGTCTCTTCAGCTTCGCTTCATTAATTCCATTAGCGATCGACAAGCCCTTGGAATGATCGGTAATAGCGATGAATTCGTAGCCGCGCGCGACGGCCGCATCCGCCATCGCACGAATATCGCCGGAGCCATCGCTCCAATTTGTGTGCATTTGCAAATCGCCACGAAGACGCGTTCCCCACGACGCCACTTTGGCCAGCCGAACGCGGCTTTCGGTGAGGGTGAGAAATTCTTTCCGCAGCGGCGGCGGACGCGGCGGATGCTGCTTCCGCCGAATCCATTGGCGGATTTGTTTTTGAAGAAATGGTCCAATATGCGCCAGCTCTGTCAGCGGGCGCTTTTCTGCGACTAAATCGCGTCCCTCAACTTCCCAGAGAAACGCGCTTCGCGCGGCCCGGCGATAGGCGCGCTGCAAAACATAGGAAGCTTTGTTCGCTTCGCGCGAAAGGAGCTCGGCGATTTCGGCATTACTCGGCGGAAGATCGATGCGCGCTTGCAATTAAGACTGGAGGAAGTGCCGCGATGGAACCTCCATGGTAGATCCACCGCAGCTGTTTCCTTCCGCCCCCAGCTTCGGTAAGGAGAACCCCCAATTATTGCGCCTTAACGTTAATTAAAGTTTTCGCCAGCTCCGTTAGTTTCTTGTCGGTGGCACCTTCTTCATCCAGCGTCTGTTGCAAAAGTTTCGCGCCTTCGCTGTCACCAAGTAATTCGGCATAAGTGCGGGCGCAGCCGTAGCCGGCTATCTCGTAATGCTCGACTCGCTGCGCCGCAGCGATAAGTCCGGCATCCCGCACTTCGTCTTCCGCGTCCTGTTCGATCATTTCCGAACCTTCCTCGATCAGGCCTTCCATGCCTTTGCACTTCGGGCCACGAGTGCTCTGGTCGTGAGTCTCCAGGATTTTTTCGAGTCGATTAACGTGTTCTTCTGTCTGGTCGAGATGCAATCTAAATCCATCGGCAAGGCGTTCATTGGTGGCAGCCTTCGCCATTTTCGGCAGGGCCTTGGTCAGTTGCTTCTCGGCGCTGTGAAGGTCTTTCAGTTCGTGAATGTAGAGATCTTTCAGTGTTTCTAGTTGCATAACGTGGGGATTTCGAATTTCAGCGACGATCTGGATTTGTTCTTTGTCAAAACAAGTCGGGAATCGTCCTTTGACTTTATTTGCGACGTTTGATTCGGCGTTTTTGTTTTCTCACTAACTGCGCTGCCCGTTTCGGACCGTGCCGCGCAATTGGTCGGAATTTCTTTCCGCGTTCCTGGTTATAGGAGATGAAAAAGTGTTCGATCTCCTTTAACAGTGCTGGGCTCACATCGGAGAGGGTTTTAACTTCGGCATGGGTTTGTGATTTCGCTGCCACCGCGATTAACCGATCGTTGCGCTCCTTCTTACCATCCTCACTTTGTTCGGCTTCGATCACGCCGACGAGGCGCGATTCGATGAGACAACCACAGAAAGCGGGTTCATCCATTAAGACGAGCGCGTCGACCGGGTCGCCATCGTCGGCCGCGGTCCCGGGAATTGAGCCGAAATCGAACGGGAAAACCGTGCCATGCGGAAGGACGCTCTTGAGAACGTAGGCTTTGCGCTTCATGTCGAAGGCAAACTTACTTCGGCATCCTTTCGGTGTGTCGATGACAACGTTCAAATTGCCCGATTTCGGATCAAACGGCGGCAATCTTCTGAGCAAATTCATTTGTGTCGTACGAATTCGCTGTTCCCGGTAAAATTGCGCGGCACATTTGCAACCTTTCACTAGCTATCAGTTCTGATGGTCCAGTGCGTTGCTGCACCGCCGCTAAGATCGTCTTCCAAAAGTAATGCGGCGGGAAAGGCGGGTATCGGCTTTCAGATAGCGTTTCATCAACTGCAAAGCCTCTTTGTTCTCCTTTGCGGTATTCGAAATAACGCAGTCGGAGGGGACCGCCAGTTCGTAATCGCGTATGTAGGCGTCGTTCGCGGTAAAGAGGACGCAAAAATTTCCAGCAATGCCGGTAATGATAAGGCGCCGCACGCCAAGGTATCGCAATAACGTTTCCAACGTGCTGGAGAAAAATCCGGAGTGCTTTGGCTTCAGGACAAAATAATCGTCCTGCTTCGGATAAAGCTTTTCGATGAGCGAGCGGGCTTTTCCCTCGCGGCAATGCTCGATCAAAGCACGAAAATCGGAGCGCCAGCGCCCGAAATTGTCATTCACATAGATCACCGGAACTCTTGCCGCTTTGGCTCGCCTTTTCAGTCGCGCAATTTTGTCAGCCAGATCCGGGATAAAACGGGCCAATTGTTTGGCCTCGGGGAAATCGAGATCGTTAATTACGTCCACAATGATCAGGGCGACCTCCGATTTGTCGGGTGCGCTGCCATGCAGATCAGCGTTCCTATGGCGCTGAGACTTTCGTGGAGTTGTATGAGACATGGATCGATGGCTGCCATCAATAAATCGCGCTTGATCTCGCGAACGAATGCAGCACTACAAATTCCACGAAAAATTAAGCGCATTTTTTCCCTCGCGCGCGTTTTAGGGCAAGGAGAGAGAAAATGCATTTACGAGATAAAATTAACCAAGCTGGTGCTACCGGATATATTTTACTTTGGTTGCTCGGGATTCCGATTCCAATTCTGCTCATCATCTTTTTATTGCGCGGCTGTACCTAGCCCGGGTGGGTTTTGATTCCACGTGCAATGGTTCGTTCTAGTCTTGGGATCGTTAGCCACCTTTCGTTTAAGCCATCTCATCACGAAAGAACGCGGGCCGCTGGCCATTTTCGAGCGTTTTCGCAATGCGCTGCCAGGTGGACGCGGTTCAGCTCGAGAATGGGTGAACTGCATCTGGTGCTTTTCCCTGACGGCGAGCGCGCTTGTTTGCTTCGTCCTTTGGGCGGGCGGCCTTCGCCTGGACTGGACCTATTGGATCTTACACTGGCTAAGTTTCAGCTCGATCTCGCTCTTAGTTAACAAGGCCTGCAAATAGTGCTTGATGGATCGCAGCCGATTTCATAAATGCGAAACGGGGGTGTTTTCCTTTCATGTTGCCAACAACGCCTATCCGCTCCGACGAAATTGCCTGAGTCTCTTTGCGAAAAGAAGGGAGATGGTGCGCGATACTGGCGATTGATGAGCCAACGCTCGAATCGTTGGGAATGTCGTAAGCGAGACAAACCGCAAAAAGCCGTCGCGAGGCATTCGCGGCGGCTTTCTTGCGTACATAAGAATGTCGATCGAAGATGGATGTCGGAACTCCTTTAGGGCGATACATAAGCCGATGTGCGACAGAAACGATAAGCCATTCGCGGCTTTGGGGAGGCGAGCCGCCGCAAGTTGAATCACGCTAGCTAAGCTCCACTTCGGGGAGCCGTCGGCTGCGGGCGTTGGCCGCCTCGAAGTCAGCTCACTTCAAAGCAACACGACGGCGGCTGCCCGTGCTCGCAGTGCTCTTTGACCGGAACGCCGATGATTTCCGTGAGCAGCGTCTCGACGATCAGACAGGCGTCTGGGTAATACGCGGTGATCGCGACCAGCGGACAACTCTTGCCGCGAATAAACTTCTTCCCGTCGATCTGGTGAAGCACGACTGATCCGCCCAATCTCTTAAGCAGGTCAAGTGCGACCAGGAGTCGTTCGTTCCGGCTCTTTTTCGTGAGCTGATCGCCATGTTCTTTCGCCAAAGATCGACCGACCTCGCGCATGCTCGCCCGAAGTTCCCGCGAACTGAGCCGCTTGGAGATGCTCGCCATAAGGTGATTAAGCAACAGTCCATATGCTTTCGGAAAGATCTGCTCGGCGTCGGCGGTAAGCCCATATGACGCGTGCGGCCTTCGAAGACCGGGTCGACTTCCTTCACGCTGAATCAGACCATCGCGTTCGAGGCTGATCAGGTGCGCTCGCACAGCATTGTCGGTCAATTTCAGGGCGGCGGCGAGTTCATTGACGGTGCACGATTCAACCCGAAGCAGAGCGAGGATCTGACCTCGCGTGCTATCGAGCATTCGCTCGCGCCATCGTTGTGGTTTCATACAAAAGTTCAGTCCAGGGATTAAAGCAAAATATATATTGACTTATTGTGCAGGTTCGTTTTTTCTCGACTTAACATTTCGCCTCAGTTCGATCCTCGGAAGATTCGTACGTGGCATTTTTCCTCCCGAATATCGGCCTGTGGCGTGAGGAGGTTCAAATGAAACGTCGGAAAACATTCGTCTTCTTCCACTCTTCCAATCGCCACAAATTTGTGACAGTTGCCTGCGTCAGCCTGGCCTTGGCGTTGCTATTTGTAATCAAGCTACTTCCGCTCCTCGCGCAAACAACCCCTGAAGTTGTGGGATATGATGACGCAATCAGCCACAACGCGCAGCAAATGCTCGCGGAAGGCAAACAGACTTTCCGCTTCGATACTTTCGGCAGTGAAGCCTTTTGGGGCGACACGCTCAAACTGCACGAAGCCGTCGCGAAACTCTCCCCCAAAAAGGCGTTGGCACTGGGGTTAAAAGTGGATGCCGAAGCGCTGCCCGCCGATTTGGTCGAGCAAATAAAACAAGGCAAGGTCGATCTCGATGATCCGGCGACGACGCTCGCGTTGGTGAAACTGAACGCCGTCGTCGGTGTAAAAGCTTTCCTTACTCCAGACGGCAGCGGGATGAAATCGATCGGAATCAACTGCGCCTTGTGTCATTCCACGGTGGATGATTCGTTCGCTCCCGGAATTGGCCACCGGCTGGATGGATGGCCGAACCGCGATCTCGATGTAGGCGCAATCGTCGCTTCCGCGCCCGATTTGAGCGCATTCAAGAAATTGCTCGGAGTTCCCGAGCCAACAGTGCGCAAGGTGCTGAAGAGTTGGGGTCCGGGAAAATTCGACGCCCAACTAGTTTTGGACGGGAAAGCTTTTCGTCCGGATGGTAAGCCGGCCGCCACGCTCAATCCCGCTGCTTTTGGATTGGCCGGCGTCAATAATCACACGTGGACTGGTTCTTGGGGGAACGTAACCTACTGGAATGCTTTTGTTTCCAATCTCGAAATGCACGGCAAGGGCACCTTCTTCGATCCGCGTCTTGACGATAAGAAGAAGTATCCCGTCGCCGCGAAGGCCGGTCTCGGTCATAAGCGTGACAGCGACGATCAGATAACCGGAAAACTTCCCGCGCTCCAATTCTATCAATTGGCGATGCCAGTGCCAAAGCCGCCGCCGGATAGTTTTAACAGCGAAGCGGCCACGCGTGGACAGGCGATCTTTAATAACAAGGCAAAGTGCGCCACCTGTCATGTGCCGCCGCTGTTCACCGAGCCAGGTTGGAATCTGCATAGCGCACAAGAAATCGGCATCGATGATTTCCAGGCAAAACGATCGCCGGACAACCGTTACCGGACAGCCCCACTACGTGCGCTCTTCGATACGCAGAAAATTCATAAAGGAGGCTTCTATCACGACGGCCGATTCGCGACGCTGCCCGAGGTAGTCAACCACTACGACAAAGCGCTTAAATTGCAGTTAACCGAACAGGAGAAGAACGATCTGATCGAGTATTTGAGATCGATCTAGTCAATCCGCAGAAAACCCCAAACGAAGGAAAAAACATGTCATCACCCGCAAGTATCAAAGGTCATCCACTGCATCCCGTTTTGGTTGCGTTCCCAATCGGGCTTTGGATTTTTTCAATAATCAGCGATTTGATTTTCAAACTAGGATATGGCGGCCCGATCTGGAATGATGTCGCGTTCTACACACTGGCTGGGGGCATCGTCGGCGCGCTCGTCGCGGCGCTACCAGGATTGATCGATCTAGTTAGTATCGAGAATTCAAAATCGAAATCGATCGGGATCTGGCACATGGTTATTAATTTGCTCGCGGTCGGTCTTTACTGCGTGAACTTTTGGCTGCGAATGCACCGCACTCCCGGCGACAATCTTTCGATTACGCTTTCAGTGATCGGCGTTGTCTTTATCCTTATCTCCGGCTGGTTGGGAGGCGAACTCGTTTATGTTCGCGGCGTCGCAGTGAAGCAACCGCCGGATCAAAGCGTTTGACGGAGCGGCCAAAGATTTTCCGGAGAGTTGATTGTTGATCTCTCCTTTATCGACAAATCTTTGCGCCGGGCTTGCGTTTGAAAAAGGGAGGATGGCGGACATGAACGCGACCAAAAAGATCGTGCTTTTTGCCGCGACAATCCTTTGGTGCCTATCTGCGCTGGGCGTTGAGGTCACTGAGTTCCAAGGAGGCGCCCACGGGTTTCCAGCACTATTGAGTGCTGATGGAAAAAAACTCGCGGATGGAGATTTCTCGCAGTGGATTGAAGATGAGCGGCTGCACATCCGGATTATTTACAGATTCAAATCCGGCCAGCGCATTGAGGAGAACGCTGTATTCCGGCAGAAGCCCGAATTGATCCAGGAACAATGGTCCTGGCGCGAAATCAAAGACGGACAACTGCAACGTGAGTTCAGCATCGATTTTAAATCGCAGATGGCGACCGCCGTAAAGCGCGACAAGGACGAAATGAAAAATTTGTCCGACAAAATCGACATACAGCCAGGTCGGACATTTGCCGGATTCGGTTTCACTTTAACGCTGCAAAATCTGCGGAAACGTCTCATCGACGGGGAACGAATCGAACTGCGAGCCGTTGGTTTTAATCCGAAGCCGAAAGCAGTCGCGGTCGAGCTGTCACACGGCGGAATTGACGAGATGAAAATGTCCAATCGGTTACTGGAAGGCGATCGCTTTGTCATTCATCCAAAAATTCCGGCCGTCGCCAAAGTATTTGTCAACGTGCCTGACACTCAGATCTGGTTAACGAAGCCGCCCGCCGGTTTCCTGCGCTGGGAAGGTCCGGTCGCTGAGCCTAACGACCCAATTATCAGAGTTGACCTCGTGCCCGGCGACGAGAGCGGTCCGGCAAAGCCCGTCGAAAGAACTGGAGGTGAGCGTTCGCAATGAGAGCGCAACGAATCCCGTCGCGGCGCACCGTGGTTATTACGGGTGCATCCGCTGGTGTGGGCCGTGCTGCCGCCCTTGAATTTGCCCGCGAGGGCGCGCAAATCGGTCTCCTCGCCCGCGGCCGCGCCGGACTCGAAGCCGCCAAAAATGATGTGGAGCAACTTGGGGGCAGCGCGCTCGTGCTACCTGTCGATGTCGCCGATGCCGAGGCTGTGGATTCGGCAGCAATGGAAATCGAGCAACGGCTGGGACCGATCGATGTGTGGGTGAATAATGCGATGGCGTCGGTCTTTTCGCCGGTCAAACAAATGACGGCGGAGGAATTCAAACGAGTCACGGAAGTGACGTATCTCGGTTATGTTTACGGTACGCTCGCGGCGCTGCGGCGAATGTTGCCGCGAAATCGCGGCATCGTCATTCAGGTTGGCTCGGCCCTGGCTTATCGCGGCATTCCTCTACAATCGGCGTATTGCGCGGCGAAGCATGCCGTACAGGGCTTCGTTGATTCGCTGCGCTGCGAATTGCTGCACGATCACAGTGGCGTGCGCGTGACAATGATTCAAATGCCCGCGCTCAACACTCCGCAATTCGGTTGGGTCAAAAGCCGGTTACCGCGCAAGGCGCGACCGATGCCACCAATTTTTCAACCGGAAGTCGCGGCGCGAGCAGTCGTCTGGGCGTCACACAATTCAAGGCGTGAAATGTTTGTCGGAATGCCAACCGTCGAAGCGATCATTGGGGATCGGATTATACCGAATCTTCTGGATCACTATCTCGCGCGAAATGGTTACGACAGCCAACAGCATGACGGTGCCGAGAAGCGGGATCGGCCGAACAATCTATTCGAACCATTGGATATGCAGCGCGATCATGGCGCGCACGGCGATTTTGATCAGCAAGCATTCGGTCGGAGCCTGCAACTTTGGGCAAGTCAAAACCGCGCCTGGCTTTTCCTAGGGGCAATTGCTCTTGGTGCAGTCGCACTCGCAGGGGCATTGTCGCGAAACGAATGAACACAGTAAATATCAACGCCATTCGTTCTCATTACGACAGATTATCGATTTTCTATTGGTTCCTCTGGGGCGAACACATCCATCACGGCTTTTGGCGAAACGGCGAATCGCCGGAGGAAGCGCAGGTTCACTTGATCGAAGAGCTTGCTAATCGCACTCGAATGCAGCGAGGCGACAAAGTGCTCGATGTTGGCTGCGGTCTTGGCGGATCATCGTTCTGGCTGGCGCGCAAACTTAATTGCTCAGTTTTGGGAATCACGATCAGTCCCGTCCAGAAGCGTCTCGCAGAAAAGCGTGCGCGATCGTTGGGGTTAAGTAACCGCGTGCGCTTCGTTGTAGAAGACGCCAATGAATTGGATCTTGGGACGGAAAGCTTCGACGCGATCTGGAGCATTGAATGCAGCGAGCATTTGTTTGAGAAGGAGCGCTTTATTCGAAACTGCGCGCGCATGCTTCGGCCGGGAGGGGTGCTGGCTTTGTGCACGTGGCTTACCGCAGAGCCATTTTCGCCCTCGGCAAACTCAACGCTGGTCGTAAAAATCTGTTCCGGAATGCTTTGTGCATCGCTCGGGACATTTAACGATTACATCAGTTGGATGAACGGCAGTGGTTTTGGAGAGATTCGCGCGGACGATGTCACGCGGCAGGTCGAAAAAACCTGGGAGATTTGTCAGGACATTCTACATCGGCCAATGGTGCGCGCCGTTTTGCCATTGATGGGATCGCAGACACGAGAATTTATAACGGGATTCAGCGAAATGCGTCGAGCTTACCGCGAAGGTGCGATGCTGTACGGAATGTTTAGTGCGCGAAAAACATGATAGCGCGCACTCTTCATCCGTTGGTCCAGTTAAGGCCGCGAGACGACATAATTTATGTCAGTCAGAATAGGACGGTTCTCGCGACGCAGCTGAACGGTTTCATCACCGAAGGACCCGAACGCGGATTGTTTTTTCACCAAACGCGCCTTCTCTCGCGCTACCGTTATTTGGTCGAAGATAAACCGCCATTACCAGTCGCACTCTCCAACGTTGAGCAGCATTCCTGGCTCGGTTATTACATCGCTCTTTCACCGAACGCCAGCGAACAAGGCGATTGGGAAACGCTAGGGCCGGGCGGAAAGCTGGCGCAGCGACCAATCGAGTTGCGTGTCTCACGTTTTATCGGCGATGGGATGCACGAGGACTTGGCGCTTACAAACTTCACGCAAGAGAAAGTGACATTCACATTGGCTGTTGAGGTAGATGCTGATTTTGCGGACAGCGCCGAGACTAAACTGAAGGATCGTTTGCAGCGCGGCAAATTATCTAGCGAATGGCGACGTTCGATGGGTGATGACAAATGGGAACTCGCCTTTGATTATCGGGCCGAGCACAAGTTTGATCATCAAGGAAATCGCGGAACGGCGCATTTGCACCGCGGTATCATTGTCAAAATCGACAAATCCGATTCCGAGCCTTTGTGGAAGCGCGGTACAATCCGATTCCAAGTCGAGCTGGAGCCGCATGCTATCTGGCGTGCGGGTATCAACTTCATTCCTGTTCTTGAAGGCGAAGCAATGTCGCCGCTTTTCGCGCCGGCATTTACAGACACCGATAATCGTTTCGATTCGAGCAGGCGGATTTTTGTCGATGAAGCGACAAGATTCGCTACGAGCGAAAGCGAAACGCTCGCGCCGATAGTTGCGACGACGCTCGAACGCGCGCGTGACGATCTGGCGGCGCTGCGCCTTCACGATCTCGATCGAGGTGAGAGAGCGTGGACGATGGCAGCCGGACTTCCAATTTACCTCGCACTATTCGGAAGGGACACGCTCACGGCTTCGTGGCAGGCAGGTTTGCTTGGCCCAGAAATGATGCGTGGGACTTTGCCAGCAATCGCGGCTCTACAAGGTCGCGAGGAGAATGATTGGCGCGATGAGCAGCCAGGAAAAATGATTCACCAAGTTGATACCGGACCTTTGCCAACCCTCAATTTTAATCCATTGGCACGGTATTATGGATCAATCACGACATCTGGATTCTATCCAGTGGTAGTTTCTGAGCTGTGGCATTGGACTGGGGACAAGGAACTCGTCCAGCAGTTCCTAGATCCCGCGCTTAAAGCCCTGCATTGGCTTGAAACTCATGGTGATCTCGATCGCGACGGTTTTTACGAATACCAGACACGCTCCGAACAGGGCGTGCGGAATCAGGCTTGGAAGGATTCCAGCGATGCGATTGTTTATGAGGATGGGTCACAAGTAGAAACACCGATCGCGACGTGCGAAGAACAAGGTTTTGTCTATCTGGCCAAGCTTCACATTTCTGAAGTTCTTTGGTGGCTGGATCGAAAAGATGAAGCCAAACGCTTTTATCGGGAGGCGGAGGAGCTGAAGAAACGCTTCAATGAGGCATTCTGGATGGAGGAGGAAGAATCGATCGCGTTGGGACTCGATCCGCAAAAACGGCAGATTCGCTCGGCCGCTTCGAATCCGGGCCATTGCATCGCGACGGCAATTGTCGATCAAAGTTTAGTAACGCGTACCGCTGACAGGTTGATGCGCGATGATCTTTTCAGTGGATGGGGCATCCGGACACTTTCGTTAGAGCATCCCGCGTTCAATCCTTACAGTTATCACCTCGGATCAGTCTGGCCCGTTGAACAAGCGACATTTGCGCTCGGCTTTATGCGGTATGGGTTGCACGAATGCGTCGAGCGAGTTTGTCGCTCGCAATTCGAAGCCGCAGCAATTTTTTCTGCTCGACGATTACCCGAACTTTTTAGTGGTCACCAGCGCGATGCAGAGCATCCATTTCCAGCTCATTACCCTGGAGCAAACTCACCGCAAGCATGGTCTGCTTCCGCCGTATTCTGTCTTTTGCAATCGATGTTGGGGCTGTACCCGTACGCACCCCTTAATATGTTGGTGATCGACCCACAGTTACCGGAATGGTTGCCAGATATTAAAATTTCCAACTTACGCGTCGGCGACGCGAGCGTGACAATCCGTTTTTTCCGAAAGCATAATGGCGCCAGCGACTACGAGATCATCGATAAGCGAGGATCGCTGCACGTTTTGCGTCAGCCAACTCCGTGGTCGCTCACTTCAACCTTTGCCGAGCGCCTCAAGGATGCTTTGTTAGGTTTGCTCCCGGGTAAGTAGATAGGGCTCAAAGAAGAGAGAGGGTGCGCGATACTGGGGTTCGAACGAGTGACCCCTACCGTGTCAACGTGCTCGTAGCCCCCCTTAAGCCTCCTGTGAGCAGCTAAAGGCCTAATTAAAGGCTGATTCGGGCCACGTTTGCAGCGCGAGGAACATGAAGTTCAATCAAGGCTTGTTCGGTCTGCTCCGCGGATAGGTGATGTTCACGCACGACTGAAAAAATGGCGTGGCGACGTCGGCATCGCGGAATATCTCGCGTAATGTTATGAGATGCACAAATGAGTTACCTGGTTAGCACCTGATTTCGTTCAAACGTTTTTTGCCGCAAGTTCAATCGCCGTTTCCCAGGAGAATGGCAGGTGTAGTTCGATAAAAGTTTCGTACCTTCTCCGAGATTTGCCGCGGCGTCATCTTGTCTGCGGTCTCAAAGCCCACAATCCTTTCGCTAAAATGCCGCTTCTGGAATTGTTTGCGTAGTTCCCCTTTCGCTTCGCCAGGGCCAAAGATAAAGACGGTGTCAGCACCATGAGCAGATAGAAAAACCTCCTCGTAGTAGTTAGCGAGGTGGCCCATGTATTCTCGTTCCCGCCGGTCAGAGGCCGGTACCATCTGCGTTTCATAGCGTTCGTTCGATGGTGAATCGCCCGAGCGCCGAAGCTGCTTTTCGACATTTGATTTGATCTGCCGTGTCCTTTCCCCGGCTGGCGAAAGGAAAACGATGTTTGCTTCCCGGTGGTCAATCCACATTCCTACTTGTGTTTTCATTGGCTCTTTCTATTTGAGGTCAACCGCGTGACGGCTGCGGCAAAAGCTTCTTCGTCTACATGAGTAGAAGCGCCGCCTTCGCTCTCCCAGTCTTGCACCGCTTCGGCGTCGGTTTTCTCGTGCCAAGACTTAGAGAAACGGAACTCTCCCGAAGCAGACCCATGTCTGAAGAGCGCTGCGCCGATTTCGGTTAGTATCGATCGCGCATGCAACCTATGACACTATCGCACACGTTCACGAATTCCTCGCAGAGAATTATTTTTGATCTTCACTGCGCGGCTTGCGCATCGAATCGCCGGCCAGGGCTTTCAGCGCATCCGAACGCCGCGATCACTCACGATGTTGATGTAAGCTTTCAACGCAATCGAGGGATTGTCTGCCTGCCAGGCGATGCATGACTCGGTCTTTACTGAGGGATTTAATTCGCGGAAGACCACGCTATCATGAGGAAGCTTCTTCACCTGATCGGGTAACAATGCCACGCCCAAGCCGGCCGCGACGGATTGAATGACCGTTCGTTCGATATCGGCATCTTGAAGGACTTTCGGGCTGAAGCCTACTTTTCGGCACGTCTGCGTGAGCCAGCGGCGATAACCTGGGAAACTAGCCTCTGACATGCCGATAAAGAACATCGGTTTGAGTTCCTTAAGGTTGATGACCGATTTTTTTGCCAGAGGATTGTTTTTGGCGACAGCCACAACCGTTCCGTAGCACGCGATTGGCCGAAACTGTAATCCACGCTCTTCGATTGGCTCACGCAATCCAACGAACCCCAAATCGATCTTGCCATCTTGAAGTGCGTGAAATTGATCGCCGCAGGTCATATCGAAAAGATTGATCGGAACCGTCGGGAACGACCGTTGAAAGGATGCCAGCGTGACCGGAAGGAGATCGTAAAACAAGTTTGCGACGTAGCCAATATTGAGCGGGGCCAATTCGTGGCGACTGAAGTGCCGCACGGACTCAACAATCTGCTCGCTGAGTTCAAGCACGCGTTTTGCATCGACCAGGAATGATTGTCCTTCCGGAGTCAAACTGACACGCGCCTTGGTCCGATCGAGCAGGCGCACGCCGATTTCTTCCTCGAGGTTTTTAATCTGTCGCGTCAGCGAAGGCTGCGCGAGGTGCAACTTTTCGGCACCCCTGGTAAAGCTGAGAGCCTCCGCCACTGCAACGAAGTAGCGCATGTGACGAAGCTCCACGGCAATTTAATCAGAGGGTAATCGCGGCTGGCCTTTCGCACTTCTATAGCAGCAGGCTATTACTGTCAACGGAACAAGGTATTAGCCGATTTTCTGGCAAATCGTATGAAGAGAGACGGCTCAGGGCACTTTTGGGAAGTTACGGCCGTTCTCTATCATGGATCGCAAAGCTTCAGTTATTTGGAATGGAACCCTGCGAGAAGGCACAGGCACGTTGAGCACAGAAAGTGGCGTGCTAAATAAAACGCAATATTCGTTTCGCACGCGCTTCGCCCAAGGCATGGGGACTAACCCGGACGAATTGATCGCCGCATCCCTGGGAGGTTGTTTTTCCATGGCCCTGTCCAATGAGCTCGGCCTTTCCGGTTTCCATCCGCAGCGCATCGAAACTATCGCCACCGCTACCGTGGAAGACTTAGCCGCAGGCTGGACGCTCACGCGAATTCAGCTCGATGTGCGCGCCAATGTGCCGCTTGTTTCTCAAGCGCATTTTATGAAAGCGGCACTCGCGGCTAAGACCAAATGCCCCGTCGCTCGTTTGCTCAATACCACCATCAGCATGAGCGCGAGTCTAAACCCATGATATCAACCGAATCGGCGAGCCCAGCGAAACGATTGTCGAGTGTCGACAGAGAAAGTTCTCTGAAGCTTAGCTTGGAAGCATCAGAGCTTCGCTATCGGCGGCTGTTTGAAACTGCGCAGGACGGCATTCTGATACTTGACGCGAATACCGGCAAGATAATCGATGTAAATCCCTTTCTGCTCGATCTGCTCGACTATCCATTCGAGAACATGATCGGCCGGCGACTCTGGGAGATTGGTCAGTTCAAGGACATTGCAGCGAATCAAGCCGCTTTCGAAACGCTGCAAAGGAATGAGTACATTCGCTACGAAAACCTTCCGCTCCGTAGCAAAGCAGGTAAGGAGATTCATGTCGAATTTATCAGTAACGTTTACTTCGTCGGATCCGATAAAGTGATCCAATGCAATATTCGCGATATCAGTGCGCGCTTGGTCGTTGACGAGGCATCTCACGGTCGTCTTGCTGCGCTCGAACTTGCCAACCAAAGCAAAGACGATCTGCTGGCCGTGTTATCCCACGAGCTGCGAACTCCGCTCACGGCCATTTCTTGCGCCGCCGATTTGCTCGAGCTCGGTCACGATGCCGCAGATCAACTCGACAAAACCGAGGTGCCGCCGCAGTTCGATCGGTCCGCCGTGGCCATGATTCGCCGGAACCTTCAGGCGATGGTGCGATTGATTAGCGAGCTGCTCGATCTAACCCACATGGCGAAGGGAGCTCTGCGGCTGAAGCTTGAGCGGATCGACGCGCACGAGGTGATTCGCTTGGCGCTCAAGAATCTGGAGAGCTGGCAGAAACTGACGAAGGTCGGGATCTACCTTCAGTTGGAAGCTCAGTGTCACCATATTCGGGCTGATGCGGGCAAGCTTGAACAAATTATGTCGAATCTCATCGGAAATGCGCTGAAGTTTACACCAATAGGCGGCAGGATTTTGATCGTCACCCGCAACGAGAGCGGCAAACTAGTCATTGAAGTAAGCGATAGCGGAATTGGGATTTCTGCGGAGGCGTTGGGGCGGATATTTTCGCCTTTCGAACAAGGAGATTCTTCGATCCATCCGCGCTTCGGTGGCCTTGGGCTTGGACTTTCAATTGCACGCACTTTGACAGCGGCGCACGGCGGCACTCTGGAAGTGGAAAGCGAGGGCATAGGCAAGGGTGCCAACTTTACGCTGCGTTTCAAAGTAGATGATTCGGCTCCTCAAGCCCGCGAGGAAGAACCCCCTGTCGCAGCAAAGAAAGCCGGCTGGCACCTGTCGCGGGAGTAACGGCAAAACTATGGAACCAACCATCGTACAAAATGGCGCTCTCTTCGCCCTCCAACACAGACCGGCGAAAGGAAACCACCGTCGGTTCCGCGACTTGGCGAAAATGCAGCCCAGGCGCCTTTTTCCGGTTGCCACTCGATCGCATTAATTGGTTAACGAGTTCATTTCTCATTGGGACCGCGGCTCTTACGTTGACCGCTCTGCCGCTTTACTTCTGGTTTTTCGGGCTTGATTGGTTTCAGGTTGTTCTATTCTTCGTCATGCTGAGCGCTATCGGATTTAGCGTCACTTTAGGTTATCATCGGCTTTTCTCGCACCTTACCTTCCAGGCCAGCTGGCCAATTCGGCTTTTTGTCCTCATCTTTGGTGCGGCCGCTTTCGAGAACTCGGTTTTGACATGGGCAAGCGAACATCGGCGCCATCATAAGCATGTGGATCATGACGAGGATCCGTACTGCATTTCGAAAGGTTTCTTCTACGCGCATATTGGCTGGCTACTTTTCAAGCTACGTAACGATCAGCCATACGACAACGTCGCCGACCTCCAGAAAGACAAGCTTGTCTGCTGGCAGGATCGGTACGTGCAATGGATCGCCGTAATCGTTAGTTTCATCCTGCCGGCAATGCTCGGTTTCCTATGGAACGGATGGCCCGGAGCATTCGGGGCATTCTTGGTTGCCGGCGTTGCGCGCATCGTTGTTCTGCAGCACTGCACGTTTCTGATTAACAGCGCATGTCACACCATCGGGCGACAGCCATATTCAACCAAATACAGCGCGGGCGATTCCTTTTTCTCGCCCTTCTCCCTTTGGGCGAAGGTTATCACAACTATCACCATGAGTTTCAGTATGACTATCGCAATGGCGTCAAGCCATGGCAGATGGATCCAACCAAGTGGGTTATCTGGATGCTGTCGAAGCTAAGACTTGTCCGAGGTCTGCGCCGCGCTTCCGCGGATAAGATTCGATCGGCGCAGCGAGACATTGGAGAGCGAGCCGCCTCCGCTCTGGCTGAATGCAGCCCAGTTGCGTGAGCAGGCGTCTTACCTTCGGGATTACAGCCTCGAAGTAGTGTAGTCGACCAGCGGTGAGCGAGCCGGATGCGTAGGACCGTCGCGCGCCACACGTTTAGACTCAATATCATTAGGTAATTGCATTTGCAGCTGTAGATTGTGGCTTGAGCACCTAAACAAACGAAATGGAATCAACAGTCACGCAAAGGAGCGCAATTTATTTCAAGCGACACAAAGGCTCAAAAGGTCGAGCTGCGCTTTTTCGGCAGCTTCGCGCCTCACCCGCGAATCAGATCCGCGATGTGAAGCAGCAGACGTTCGGCAAGGCATATATCACGCAAGGCCTTCCTTCAGGACAACTGTCGCTGAGAGGGTTCGCATCTTAGAACCCGCGGTGATGCGATCCGCAGGCGTGGTCAGGCACAGCGCTGCGGAAAGCCTAATGAGCAAACGAAGCGCATCTCGATCCTCTGACCAGGAAGTCATGCGATATCTTTCGCGCTCGCAGATTTTCAAAGATTACGAAGGTGCTTTCAGTGCAGCCATGGGTTTGCCGCTGAATATTCGAGGATACAATTCATGGTCGCCGTCGCATCATGGAAAAGAAGATCGCGACTCCTTTGCCTCAATTCTGGCTCGTTTCAACAAGGCTCGCGCCGCATGCTTACGGGCTCAAACCGACGCATCTCGGGAACCGGACTCGACCAAGCGCACCGTTACCTGGTTTGCGGGACTCTCCGAAAGTGCTGTGCCGGTGTATGTAGGTGACCACATTCTCGGTTTTCTCGAGACAGGCGAAGTGATGCTCAAGAATCCGACCAAGAAACACTTCGCCAGCATTACCCGGCAACTCCGCGCGTGGGGCTACAAGGCGGATTGGAAGCAACTTGAGCGGGCTTATTTTCGGTCGTGCGTTTTATCGCCAGACCGATATCGCGCGATGTTGCGGCTCCTGAATATTTTTGCGCAACACCTTTCCATTCTGTCGAATCAACTGGTGGTCCGGCGCGAAAAAGACGAATCCGCCAACATGGCCCGAGCACGGCAATTCATCGAGAAGCATCAGGCAGAGCCGCTCTCCCTCGGGCGCGTAGCCCAGGCGGCTAATATCAGCCGGTATTACTTTTGCAAGATGTTCAAGAAAGCCACGGGAATGAATTTCATCGACTATCTCTCGAGAGTCCGAGTAGAGAAATCGAAGACGCTTTTGCTCAATCCTAACTCGCGCATTAGCGAAGCTGCCTTCGCCAGCGGCTTTCAATCGATGACGAACTTCAATCGCGCGTTCCGGCGAATTGTCGGTCGCTCTCCCACGCAATTTCGCGAATTGTTACCGAAGCTGCGACGCTCGGTTTAGAGGCTAGCGGCTCCAGTAGTTCCGCCCAGTCGATTCTGACGCGGAGTTGGTCAAGAACCTTGGCAGGGCTCTGCAGACTAATCCGCCCTACTCCGGCCACGACAAGACAAAGATCAGCTGCCGCGGGTTTCATGACTGTCCTATTAATCAACTGCGCAGCGGCGACGAACTTAAGCCTACTCATCCACCGAGGCTAGCGCACGAAGCTTTCCGCACGCTCGCCGTCAGTGTTAATGGATTACGCCACTTTAACTTCGAGAGCTTTTGATTTTGCTTTCGTCGTTGTCGGGAGGTGAACTTTCAGTACTCCGTCGCGGAACTCCGCTGTCACCTTCGTGCTATCGGCATCTTCCGGCAGGGTGAAGCTGCGTCGGAAGTTACCAAAGGCGCGCTCGATACGATGGAATTTTCTTTTCTGATCTTCTTTCTCGCTCTTGCGTTCTCCGGAAACGCAGAGGATGCCATCTTCGACTGTTACTCTAACGTCATCCTTCTTCATCTCAGGCAGGTCTGCCTTGAGCAGGTACTCGTGATTGTCCTGACTAATATCAACCTCCGGTGACCAATCTGCGACCGTCAGGCTGTGGGTCTCGCCAGTGCCTATTCTGTTCGGAAATCCGCCCAGGAAACGATTGAAGCGATTTTGCGTCGCTTCTTCCATCTCTCTAAGCTGATTCCATGTTATTAATGTATTCATTATATTTACCTTTCTGGATTGAGTTAAAGCCAGCTCGATCCCTCACGCGCACCGCTTATTGTCAGACTCGACCCTAATCTTGTGCTCGACATCGGATCGTCGGGATGGGGCGCACGTCCCGCTGGCGAGTGATGAGCCAGGTATTGGGCTCGATGTAGAACATGGTTTTAACGACATCGGCAAGAGTGAAGGCAGGGGTCGTAGGACAGCGCTCAGAAGAAGAAAACGGCGCCAGGAACGGGATAAAAAATTAGGAGAAATCTTATTCTTCGATGGCGCCGTCGATCTTTCGCAGGTGATCGCGAAATGTGTGACTGGGGTCGGCTGTTCGCTTCTGGAGGTAACGGGCGAAGTCCAGTTGTGCACGCAATGCGCGCCCAGCCTTAATTGCTTCTGCTTGTTGCCGCTCCCGCTCCCAAATGTTCCGGGCGGTTGCAAGTAACTGCTCGACATTTTCCGATCTGACGAAGAGGCAGCCGTCGTCATCTGCGAAAACGACATCACTCGCTTGCACTTCAAAATCGCCGAAGCGCGCGCGCCGAAGCGCTGATTCGTCGCGCAGGTCGAGGCGCTGCGGGCCAGAGGGGCACGCGCCGTAACTGAAAACGGGAAAGCCGATCTCTCGAAGCTCGGGAGTATCGCGATGTGCGCCCCAGACCACGATCCCAGCTAAACCGGATACTTGCGCTTCCAGCGTGGTCAAATCGCCGATGCAGCCTTCATCCATCCGGCCGCTATTATCGATTACCAAAACGTTGCCCGGTTGGCTATATTGCATCGCTTCCAGGAAAACATCTACGCTGCCGAAGTGTTGGACCGGTCGCGCGTCACCCGCAATTCGAGCGCCAGGAACCACAGGCTTAATGCCGGGAGGCGCAATTCGGAACGCAATCTTCAGGCGCAGTGCAGCGTCGGCAATGAGCGGGGTTGAAAGTTCACCAAAAACGGCGGAGCGAGATTGTTTCTTCACTCGTCCAAAAAATCACGGGATTGGGGAAAGGAAAATTAGAAATTAGCCTCCTTCGCTAAAGACTACGGCGTGCGAAGGAAGCCAGAGGGCAGAGGCCAGACGGCCGTAAAATTGGAACGACGGAACGGAATCTTCCAGTGCGTGAGCGGCGCCTTATGATGGTGCGCGATACTGGGTTCGAACCCCCGCCTGCATCCCTACGCGAAGCGTTGCGGGCGCGGAGTGACTCTAACTGGCCAAGCGCCCCTTCAAATAGGCTCGGCCCAATCCACTCTTGAGCTGCTACTCCCGGTGGCGGGCGTTGGCTTCGAAACGACATGCTTCGTAATACTCCAAGATCACCGGTCGATGCGCTGTAGCAGGGACGCGGCCAGCCTCGTGCTGGGCGAAGCGATCACGAAGATTAATCGTCGAGCCGACGTAAAAATCGCCGGCGCTGCATCGTAACACATAAGTGTAATACATTCGCGCGGCTCAAAAATGCGCGATACTGGGTTCGAACCAGTGACCCCTACCGTGTCAAGGTAGTGCTCTACCACTGAGCTAACCGCGCGCGTCGCAGACGTGATAAGTGAATGGTGATAAGTGATCAGTCAAGATCGACGATGCGTTTGCGCTCGACCTGAGGAATCGCTTACGCTCGCATGACCTCGTGAGAACGTCACCTCTCGCCATCGTGCTCTTCATCATCGCTGCCTTTCTCGGTGCGCTTGGTCAGTTTTTCTACAAATCCGGCGCGGAAAAAACAGACAGAACGTTCGCCAGTTACATTATCAACGCGCGCCTTCTCGCTGGGGTAGCTTGCTACGTCGCGGTGATGGTGCTTTTCGTAGCCGCGTTCAAACGCGGCGGCGCATTGACGGTGCTGTACTCGATTTACGCCAGTACTTTTATTTTCGCCGCGATCATCGCCTGGTTCGCTTATGGCACACCGATTCGCGCACCACATTTCGCCGGTTTCGCCCTGTTGATTGCAGGGATGTACCTGCTCGGACGTTGATGGACTCCTATCAAATCGGGGATCGACGCCCGCTCGCGTCGCGCAGTTGGAAAATTTCAGAGCGGATCGCGCGCTGGCTGGCGCGCCGCGGCGCAACGCCGAACGCGATTTCCATTGCCGGAATGTTTTGTGGAATTGCTGCTGGCATCATGTTCTTCGAAACCTCGCGCGTTTCGCATCTGTGGATTTTTTGGTTGGGCGGCGCGGTTCTCGTCCAATTGCGACTGCTCGCCAACCTTTACGACGGCATGGTCGCGGTTCTGCGTCAGGTTGCGTCACCGGTCGGGGAGTTGTTCAACGAAATTCCCGATCGCGTGAGTGATGCTGGAACATTAATTGGCTTCGGTTATGCCGCCGGATCGGATCCGTTGCTTGGTTTCGTTGCCACCATTTTCGCGATCTTTCTCGCGTATTTGCGGGCACAGGGGAAAGTGGCAGGTGCGCACCAGGAATTTTGCGGGCCGATGGCGAAGCAACAACGTATGGCCACTGTCACTCTCACCGCCATCGCTTGCGCCATTATCCCCAATGCGACTGAGTGGCAGGTTCCGATGTTCGCGCTCTGGCTAATTATTGCCGGCTGTATCATCACCGTTGTTCGCCGATTGCAACGAATCAGTGCGACGCTGCGACATCGTTGAGATGGATCCAATCGCACGGGAGAGACTCTTTGGATTTCGGCACGCGTTCGATTCGCCAGTGACGTTCTGGATCACGATCGCCGTCATCGCCGCACTCTTAATCGCGTCCGTCATCATTTGGTACCTACACGCTCGCGGACGCACCAGCGACAAACTGCACGACGAACTGGTGAAGCGCGTTGTCTCCTGGGCGGTAATGACGCCGTTGCTGCTCGGCCCGGTTTTACTGGGGGCGGCATGGACGATTCTGGCAGTCGCGATTCTGAGCGTCCTTTGTTATCGCGAGTTCGCGCGTGCCACTGGGTTTTTTCGTTACCGCTCCCTCAGCATCGTGGTGGTGCTTGGCATCATTGCGACCACCTTCGCGATCGCGGATCATTGGTACGGATTCTTTGTCGCGATTCCACCACTCACCATTGTCCTGCTGGCGATGGTCGCGATTCTGCGCGATGAACCGCGTGGTTATACCCAGCGAGTTGGACTTGGGGTCATTGGTTTTTTGTTATTCGGCTATTGCCTCGGTCATCTTGGTTACATGGCGAACGACGCCGATTTTCGTCCCATCGTGATGCTAATCATTTTGACGGTCGAATTGAACGATGTCTTTGCCTACATCGCCGGCAAAACTTTTGGTCACCGCAAAATCACGCCGCATACCAGCCCAAACAAAACACTGGGCGGTGCGATCGGCGCTCTGGTATTGACCACCACGCTTGTTTCGACCGTTGGTCATTTTGTTTTCGCTGGTTCGGGTGTCGATACACCTGTGAAATTGATCGGGCTAGGTTTGATCGTGAGCGTAGCCGGACAATTCGGCGATCTGATGGTCTCATCAATCAAGCGCGACATCGGGATCAAGGACATGGGAGCATCGATTCCGGGCCATGGCGGATTGCTCGATCGTTTCGATAGCATGTTGCTGGTCGCGCCCGCGGTCTTTCATTATATCGCATTTTTTCGTGGCTTCGGGCTCGATCAGCCAACGCGGATTTTTACCGGCGGCTGTTAACGATGGAAGAGTGGCGCTTCGAACCAGCGCATGATTTCGGATTGAGCGCCGAACAGCGGAGGTTGAGCCTGCGCCGCGAAGTGGGATTGGAGAGTGCGATCTCCTGTTTTCTTTGGCGATCAATCACGCGGCTTTATCTGGCCATCGCGCATCGATTGAGAATTCGCGGGCGCGAAAATTTGCCGACGCACCCGCCGTTTGTCCTGGTGGCAAACCACGCCAGTCATCTCGATGCCATCATTCTGGGAGGAATTTTGCCCTTACGATTTGTCGGTGCGGTTTTCCCGATCGCGGCTGGAGACACATTTTTTACGAAACGGGCTTCGTCCATTTTCGCGACCGCGTTCATGAACGCATTGCCGATCTGGCGAAAAAGCTGCGGCGCGCATTTGCTGGAAGATTTGCGCGAACGGTTACTGAAAGGCAGCTCTGTTTACATTTTATTTCCGGAAGGAACGCGCACTCGCACCGGGGCGATGGCGACTTTCAAACCCGGGCTGGGACGGCTGGTGGCGGGAACGAGCGTCCCGATCGTGCCTTGTTATTTGAATGGAACGTTTGCCGCGTTACCGGCATCGGGCACCGTGCCGCGCTGGACAAAAATTTGCGTCACGATTGGAAAACCGTTGTCGTTTTCGGAAACGACGAATGATCGCGCCAGCTGGGAATTGATTGCGGCGGCAACGGAAAATGCGGTGCGCGTTTTAGAAAATGGGTAGCGCGCGCATGCTGCGCGCATAGCCGGACATTCTGTCCGGCTTCTCCAAGAATCGCCCCGAGACGTGTCGATATGCGCGGAAAAATCCGCGCGCTACCCGAACCGCGGCCGCTTACGCGGCCAATTTGATTGCGTCTTTGTGGCCGAGAATTTTTACCGTCTGTTGCAGTTGCTCGGTCTTGAGCGGCTTTTTCAAAACCGTGATTGGTCCCTTCGCCAGAATGCGATCGAGCATTTCGCTATCGGGGTAACCGGTAATGATAATGACGGGACAATCGGGTTGATCCCGCTTGACGAAATCGTAAACGTCATCGGCCGGACCATCGGGAAGTTTGAGATCGAGAAAGACGAGATCGAATTTTTGTTTCTCCAGCGCGGCGATCGCTTCCTTGACGGTGCCAACGACGACGCGGCTGAAGCCGATTTTCTTGAGGAAGAGTTTAAACAGATTTTGCAAACTCTCGTCATCATCGACGACGAGCACAGTGGGTTGTCCGGACTTTTCCTCCTTGAGGATATCTTTATCGAGCGCGTTTTTTTTGATTCGCCAACGACCACCGATTTGAATGGCGGGCAGCTGTCCGCGCTGCACCAGATAATAAACCGTGGGAAGCGGAATTCGGAGATATTTGGCGGTTTCCTTAACGGTGAGCAGGTTATGCATGTGGACTATTCATCAACTTGCGCCTGCTCACGCAAGATTTATTCACGATTTAATCATTATAAAGACTAGAATCAAAGTCAAACCCTCTTTTGCGAGGGCCAAAGAATTCCTCCTCCGGGGGAAGCCGCCGATGGACCCCCACCCGCTTTCGCTGCTGGACAAGCGAAATGCCACGGTGAACTATTCGAATTCGCGATGAGCGTTCTTTTTTTCAAGAGGTTCCTGAAACGACCGTTCCAAATCGCCTCGATCATGCCCAGCTCGCGGGCGCTGGTCGAGCGAGTGGCGAGCAAAATCGATTTTGATCGAGCGCGCGTGATCGCTGAGTACGGGCCGGGTGAAGGAGTGCATTCGCGTGCCCTGGCGCAACGGATGCGACCGAATGCACAGTTACTTTTATTTGAGCTTGATCCGCACTTTTCGCGCGACCTGGCCCGACAATTCACGGGCGACCCGCGCGTGCGAGTGATCAACGCCAACGCCGCGACCATTCGTTCGGAACTGACGCAACGAGGTATCGCCTACTGCGATTACATTATCTCAGGAATTCCTTTCAGTATTTTGGAGATCGAAAAGAAACGCAATCTCCTGCGGCAAACGCATGATGCTCTCGCCCCGGGCGGCGCGTTCATCATTTATCAAGTGACAAACGAACTGCGCCAGCACGCAACCGATTTTGCGCCTGAGTCCGAGTCCGAATATTTCCTGCAAAATATTCCGCCAATGTTCATCACCGTTTTCCGTAAAGCGGGCGAGCTTAATGGAAATGGCGCGATCGATCCTGCCGAATCGCGGTTTTCCTCGAACTACGCGCGATGAAAAGCGTAGATACGCGCATCGAAAAAGATTCGATGGGCGAGATGGCCGTGCCGAAAGACGCCCTTTATGGCGCGTCGACCCAGCGTGCAGTCTTGAATTTTCCGGTGAGCGGTTATCGATTCAACCGCCCCTTCATTCGTGCGCTCGGCTTGATCAAATGGGGCGCGGCCCAGGCCAATCACGATCTTGGTCTACTCGACGCCCATCGTTCCGCCCTCATCGTGCAGGCGGCGGAAGAGGTGATCGAGGGCAAACTCGACCAGCATTTCCCGCTCGACATTTTTCAGACTGGGTCCGGCACAAGCACAAACACGAACGCAAATGAGGTAATCGCCAATCGTTGCGCGCAACTGGCCGGCAAGCCGATCGGTTCGCGCGAGCCGGTCCACCCGAACGATCATGTCAACATGGGGCAGTCGAGTAACGACGTCATTCCGTCGGCGATTCACGTGAGCGCGGCGGAACAATTGCAAGACTGTTTGCTGCCGGCGCTGGAAAAATTAAGGAGTGCGCTTTCGGGCAAGGCGAAAGAATTTCACCACATCATCAAGATCGGCCGCACCCATCTGATGGACGCCACGCCGGTGCGGCTGGGCCAGGAATTCGCTGGTTACGCCCAGCAGGTGGCATATGGAAAAACGCGCGCCGAAAAAGCGATCGAGGTTTTGCGCGAGCTCGCGCTCGGCGGGACGGCAGTGGGCACGGGACTGAATCGGCATCCGGATTTTCCGGCGAAGGTGATGCGGCATTTGCATCAGCGCACCGGGATCGAATTTTTCGAAGCACGCGATCATTTCGAAGCACAAGGCGGCAAGGACGCCGTAGTGGAAGCGAGCGGTCAGTTAAAAACGATTGCCACCAGTCTATTCAAGATCGCCAACGACATTCGTTGGCTCGGCAGCGGGCCCCGCTGCGGTATTAGCGAAATTCGATTACCGGCGACGCAACCGGGCAGCTCGATCATGCCCGGGAAAGTGAACCCGGTCTTGTGCGAATCGATGATGATGGTGTGCGCGCAGGTTTTTGGAAATGACGCTGTCGTCACCTGGGCGGGTGCGAATGGAAATTTCGAGCTGAACGTGATGATGCCAGTGATGGCGCACAACATTCTGGAATCGATCCGGCTGCTCGGAAACGCGGCCGACGCTTTCACCGAAAAATGTGTGGTGGGGATTGAAGCGAACGAAGAACGTTGTCGCGAACTGGTCGAGCTCTCGATGGCGATGGTGACGAGTCTGGCGCCGAAGATCGGCTACGATCGCGCAGCCGAGATCGCCAAGGAAAGCGCGCGAACCGGCAAAACGGTGCGAGAAATTTGCCGGGAGAAAAAGGTGCTGGGGGAAAACGAACTTGAGGGCACACTCGATCCGGTGGCGATGACGCAACCGGGCGGGACCGGATCTGGCGGCGGCTAAAAAATGCGCGCGGGTTTGTGCTTGGCCGGCGTGATCGTTAGCCTGCTGACGATCTCATTGTTCGCCGCGGAGAAACCGATTGATGTTTCGGCGATCATTCCGAAAGCGGAGGCCGAGAAAATTCTGGGCGAGCCAGTGCGAAAGCCCAGTCCGCTGAATGTCAATGGCAAGGACGGCTATTATTCGAAATGCAATTACTACGGCACGAAATCCGTCCGCTCGCTTCTGTTGCGGCTTCGCCAGGCAACTGAAGGCAGTGTCGATGCATTAACCGAATTTGATCAGATCGCGTCCAGTGGCGGGAAAATGAAAGTGATCGAGGGCCTGGGCGACAAAGCGGGCATGTTCAATGGCGCGCCAGAGAATGGATTACCCCCTAACGTGATCATGCTTTACGTCGTCAAGGGAAGGTCATTCATCACCATCGGCATTGGCGGAATGGCAGATGAAGTCGCAGCGCTGGAAAAAGCGAAACAAGTCGCGGAGAAAATTCTGGCGCAATTGTAGGTGGTAGCCGCGGAGTACTCGGATGACCATCGGTAAGAGGAGCCTCGAAAGGCTCAGTGGCTCGACGGAGTCTCGCCCTACTAACGCGTCCTCGCCTAGATTTCACTGGTAGGGCAACGCGCTGCGGAGCCGCAACGAAGCTCGATGGTTGTGTCCAACGCCCACGGGTTTAACGTCTCAGCGTCATGGTAGCGAACGTTCACGGCCCGCAGTTTTCCGGCGGCGCCAACATCGCGATCAAATGCCCGGCCCACACGTACGAACAGACGGTTGCCTTTTATCGCGACACCCTGGCATTGCCTTTGATTGAAGAGGAAGCGGACGGTTGCATATTCCAGTTCGGGCCGAACCGGCTCTGGATCGATCTGGTTCCGAACCTGAGCCAACCTGATGTCTGGCTCGAATTGGAAACGAATGACACTGAAGCGGCTGCATCATTTTTGAAAGTGAACGGCATCCCGCGCCGCGACGAAGTAGAGCAATTACGCGAGGATTTTGACGGCTTCTTCATCTCCGCGCCCAACGGCGTCATCCATCTTGTAATCGGTCACGAGGAGGCGTGACGGCGAGGCTGGAGGGACGACCGCCCTGTCGTCCCAAGAAGATTGGGACCCGACAGAGCACGTCCCTCCATCAGATATGGCGTCCAAAGATCGTTAGGTCTCTGGGCGTTTCGTCAACGCGGGCGACGCCAGGGAGAAGGCCCCAGCGCTCAAAGCCGGCGGCGCGGAAAAGCGCGATGCTCGGCTGGTTGTGGCCAAAAATTAATCCGACAAGCGAGTGAATTCCCAGTTGCGGGCCGTGCGCGATCGCTTCCTGCAACAGTCTCTTGCCAACGCCGCGGCGCTGCCGCACGTCCGGGTGCAGCATCGATTCGCGTTTACCGAGTCTGCGCAATCGGCGATAGATCGGTTGATGGCGGTAATTCATCAGCGCTTCGGTAAGCGAAAGGCTCTCGTGATAAAGTGCCGTAGTACTCATTCTATGGCGCGTGCCGATCTATAATTTGGTTCCGCGCCAGCGACCAATCCAGGTGCTCCAGCCATAGAACCCGAGCGGCTCCAGCAGGCCGGATGCAGCTAACGCCTCCACATCAGCGCGCGCTGCTGCAATTTTCTCACCCGGACCGTAGTAGTCATCGATGACCATCCAGCAGTCCGCCGCGAGTTTGTCGCGATAGCAGTCGATGTCGCGCCCTTTGGCCGCGTCGGCATCTAGGATGAGCAAACCAATCTCCTCGCGACCGAGCTTTTGATTCACGGCCGCGACTGTCGCCGGATCGCCCGAGCGGCCCGCAATTAGTGTAACCAGATCAGCAACGCGCGCCCTTGCGAGATTGCGCTTCAGGTCGCGCAGAATGTTGCCCGTGCCCAGATGCTCGTGTTCCAAAATCCCGCCTTGTTCGACTGTAATCAGTGTTTTCCGTTTGCCGGACTCGCGAATGCCGCGCGCGGCAGCGATTGTCGCTCCGCCGAGACAAGCGCCAATCTCCAGAATCTGTCCCGAACATATCGTTGCGAAATGATAGATGAGGATGAGCACATCGAGATGGAGCATCGAGTATCGTTTCCGAATTTTGTCGAGCTCGCCGTGGACGGGCTGCTGTCGGTACTGCATGAGCGTGTGCATCAACTCGAAGACGTCATGTAACTGCGCATCCGGCCTCATGACTATGGCGCCAGGACGGTGCGTGTCGTGATGCCGGCCCATAATAACGAGATCGCGCTCGATGTTATCTGCGCGGGCAACACGGGGAAGAGATCCCCAGCGGGCGAACCCCAACCGCTCGAACAATCGCACACTCGCTGCATTGTCTGCGAAGATCAGCCCCACCATTGCCCTGATGCCGAGGTGCGAGGCATGCGTGATGGCGTGTTCAAGCAATCGTCGAGCGACACCGCGCCGTTGAAAGTTTTCATCAACGTACACGCTCAGCTCGACCGTGGCACGATAAGCGCAACGCGGCAGAAATGGTTTGCAACTGAGCCAACCAGCCACGTGCCCCTCGATTTCCGCGACCCAAAGCGGAAAACCACTGCGTAACCAGGCGCCGCAATGATCGATTGTGACGAGTTCGAGTTGCGCGGTCGCGTTTCGCCTCGCGATCGCCGCATTGTAAATCTGGGTAATTGCGGCAAGATCAACGTCTCCTGCGTCGCGCACGCGAATGTCGGAAGCGACGGTTTCGGAAACCCCATCCCAAATTCGGCAACATCGCTCCTCAAGCATTCGCGGGATCACCTTTTTTGATCGTAAAGCCGATGTACCCCCAGCGGCCCCATTCTTCATGCTCACTGCGCGATCGATCCAAGAGACCGGTTTTTTTGTCATGGGCGTATCTCTCGGTCACGAACTTTGCAAACGCAGCGTTCATGTGCACGTCGTGCGAAACGAGTAGCCCGCCGTTGCTGAGCCGGCGCCAGAATTCACGAAATTCCCACCGCATGTGCCAATAGGTGTGCCCGCTGTCGTGCAGGAACATGTCGATTTTGGCCGGTAATTTTTCGGTGCGCACAATGTCTTCTACTCTTCCACGCAGCGGCACTAGCGAGTGACGCAGGTCATCAGGGACCAGGGCCCAGTGTTCGCAATTTTCGTCTGATTCGATGCTGTAAAGCCTGGCGTTGACCATGTTTGCATCTGCGAGCGCTTTCAGAATGAATGTCGCCGATAAACCGACGAAGCCACCCGTTTCCACAATCACGCTCGGTCGATGCCAGCGGGTTAGCGCGTAGAGTGTGGCGCAATCGAGCGCTGCCATCAGTCCGTGGCTGCCGTGCGCCGTGCGTCTGCGCATCACTTCAGCCATGAAATCGCTGGTCCGCATTTCGGCCGCGAAGCTGGCCACGTCATCCCAAACATCATATAACGGCAGTGGCCACGACTCGAGCGGCGGCGTTCCTTTGCCGCGAGGGGACCAGATACGTGAAAGCAAATGTCTTTGGCTCACGGGAATTGCGACCTGAACGTTCGCTGCCGCTTTCGTGGAAGCGAATCTTTTATTTGGCGCGCGCAGTATAGGCCTGCAGTTTGTGCGCCCGGCTTTTTAACCCGCTTTCAGCACCCTGGTAGTTTCAGCGTCGGCTTCGAGTTCGAATTTGCTCACTGCAGGCTTCGACCACCGCTACAGAAGAGCACGTCCTCGAAGCTAGGCTGGAAATCATCGCGCGATGTTTCGCCGATGTGAAACCGTGGACTGATGGCGTTTTGCAGAGCGCAAAATATTTCCAGATCGGCGCGACTATTGTGCTGCAGTTGGGTACGAACCACCCCAGCAGCGAGCTCGGGCGTATTGCAGTCGCGCGAAAGATGGCCGAGAACGACGCGCTCAATTTTTCCCGGCAACAATTGTTCGATTACGCTAGCCGCCGCCGGATTGGAAAGATGACCGTGGCGCGACATGATCCGTTGCTTCACCGGCCAGGGCCGATGCGGATCGCTCTGCAAAAGCTTTTCGTCGTGGTTGGTTTCGATGACCAGGGTGTGTACTTGGCGCAGCCGTTCGATTAACATTTTGGTGGGATAGCCGAGATCGGTGATGAAACCGAGCCCGCGATTGCCGGCGTGGAAAGCATAGCCGACCGGCTCGACGGCATCGTGTGGGACGGGAAAACTTTGGACCAAAATATCGCAGATAGTGAATTCGGTACCGGTGCGAAAAATTCGCCAGTTTTTGTGCTCGCCCAGCCCGAAGCAACGAATGGCCTCGGCCGTTTGCGCGTTGCAATAAATCGGAAAGGCAAATTTCCGGCAAAGCACCTCCAACCCGCAAACGTGATCGCCATGCTCATGAGTGAGAAGCAATCCATCGAGTTGTTCGGGGGCGACGCCGCATTGCTCAAGCCGGACGACGATCTGGCGCGCGCTCAGTCCGCCATCGATCAAAATCCGGCAGTGATCGGTGGAAACGAGAGCGCTATTCCCGGCGCTGCCGCTGCCGAGCATGGTCAAGCTGAACACGGCTGATGTTTAACGGAATGGAATCGTGTTCACAAATGGAAACAGCAAAAAACTGGAGTGGTGGAGCAATGGAGTGCTGGAGTATTGATTTTTTACATCACTCCAACACTCCACTGCTCCATTCCGGCACTCACGTCTTCGATAGCCCGGTCCGGGCGCAATGGAGAATGATGCGGGCGAATGGAGTCGGAATGAATAGTTTCGCGTTTTCCTGCTCTTCGTAGCGATCAACGTTCTTTCGGCCGTCCCTCGTCCGGACGCGTTGATACATCTGCGTCTCGATCAGGATGACGTTGCCTTGCCGCTTTGATATTGCTTGCACCCGCACGGTATCGCTGGCCCGCATTCGTGCGTTAATGAAATTATAAGTGCTCCAGGTAGCCGCGGCGAGGGCCGCCGCAGATTTCCAGCGGCCTTTCGGATCTTCGTCAACAAGCTGAATGGCGACGACCTTATTGGCGGTGTCGGTCAGCAGATACAAGCGATTAAAGTGTCCTTCGAAGGCACCATCATAGCCTATGTAGTACATCGAGTTTTTTGGAAAACCTGGCGTCGCCACCGGTACTCTTGAGGAAACGCTGTGCGCGAGACTGAGAACGGTGGCAGCTTGTTCAGAATCCATCAGATAGGTGACGCCGTTGTAGATTTTTGTGCCGACGCCACTCAGATCGACCCCTTCACTACAGTGGGGCGACAAAAGTGATTGCAGCTCGCGCATGCTAATGTCGCCGCCTTGCATGCGGGAGTCGTAGCCTGGCTGGAGCGAAACTTGTAATTGTGTGCCAGGCGTTGTGGAACGAACCGCAGCAGGCTTGGTTGGAACAATCGGCGGAGTCTCGGAAGCAGCATCCGGCAGCTCGGCCGTAGCGCCCTCAAACCGAGCGGCACCGATGGGGATGGTCTGCAATTCGCCCATATAATTTACGCGGACGGAAGTAGTATCGCTCGAGACGACCGGAAGTTTCATTCCCGCCGGCAAAACGGTTTCGCCATAAGCGATCTTTACCTTCACCGGCTGGGTCAACACCACGAAGCGGAGGGAGGACGGAGATGTTGAAGGGTTAGGAACCTGAACTGGGGGTGGTGCAGCAGCGATTGAATTTCCGCTCAGGCCAAATACGGCGCCAGTAGCGGTCAACAGCAATGTTTTCCGCAACCTGCCGAGCATGATCGAACTGAGCATGCGCGATGTTTAGCGAAACGGGATTGCGTGCACAAATAGAAACGCGGTTGCAAAAGGCGTAAGGCATCCCGAGCGCAGCCGAGGGATCCAGCTGCGAAACCTTAAAGGTAACTTCAACGGGATCCCTCGACCTGGCTCGGGATGACCCTTGAAATCAGGTCCGCTCCATCAGCGCGAAAATGTGCGCTTTTTTGGCGGAATAATCCAGGGACCGAAATTTGCGGATTTCATCAAGACGCCGGACACCGTTGAGGGTATCGAGATACTGGGTGTAGCTGGCGGCGAGCTCGCAAGTTTCGAGATAGCGGCCACGCAAATTTTCATCGCGGAAGGCATCGGGACATTGCCGGCTGAAAAGATGAAAACGCAACCAGCGGCGATCGGTGCGGGAAACGCGCTGGGTTTTGCGAAAGAAAGCGACGAACAAGAGGAGGACGAGATAAGTATCGACCTGCGCCTGGAGCTCCAGATCGCGGGCAAATTCTTCCGAGGCGATCCGGCGCTGGCCGTTCTTAAACTGAAGCGCGGCGTGGAGGGCGTGATTCAATTCCTCAACGAAAACGATTAGGGAGCGAATATTGGAATCGCTCAGGCCGCTCCGGGGATCGTGACGTTCGAGTTGATCAATGAGCCAGCGCGAATAATAGATCCCGACGTAGAGCTGATCGCCGGCGTGGCGGAGGAAAGTGCGCGCGATTTCGTTCAGTTCGCGGGCCGAGGCGCCAGCCAGTTTGCTGAGATGAACGGAACGGGCCCGATCAATGATGCAATCTTCGAGATTAATGCCGACCTGTGCGTAGGTGCGCTCGAGCAAGCGCTGGATTTGGCTGAAGAGCGTTTCGTTCATACCAACGATGGCCGGTCGCCTTCATCCAAATTGAGCAAACGATCGGCCAGTTGATTTCGCGTGAGAGGCAACGAGGTGATAATTGCGTCGGCCAATATTTTCATAAAAGCCGATGTCAGGGGCGCCGCGCAGACTGCGCCGCTGGGTGTTCTCATGAAAAATTCCGCTGACAAAGAGCGAATAATTACCGACGTGCGCACGCAACAAAAACGCTTCATCCGGTGTCGCGCGGGAAAGCGCGATTAGCATATCGGAGAGATATTGGCCCGGCGATCCGTCGGCCTCCGCTTGCGGCCCGCGCAGGAGATGCGCGCGGGAAAAATTCTCGAGGAGGGAACCGACATAATCGCACAGTTTGCGATCGCGGATTCCGGCGTCGCGCAAAACATATCGCGCCAGAACGTAGAAGTAAAACTGGGAGGAAATCCGGAGCTGGCTGTCATTGCACAGAATCGTCTCCACCAGGCGCGGCGAATCGATAACGGAATCGCGAGTTTCGGAATCAGCGAGCAGATCGACCAGGGAAACGGATTCGGATTGGGAACGTGCCAGGGTGCGCACGACAAAATCGAAATCCGCTGCGGTAAACCGCGCCCGACAATTCGCCTGAATCATCGAAAGC
>QHRA01000185.1:34396-35279 GCA_003221295.1 Verrucomicrobiota bacterium
GGTCTTTCGTTGGTGGTTGACTCGGCTTAGAGGCAACGAGAAGGTCGGCGGCTTGGCAGCCGCCGCTTCCAGTCAAGACGCATTTCCGCCTTAACTCATCGCCAATTAGGTGCCTTAACTGGGAGGGGCGACTGCCAAGTCGCCCAGCTAAACAAATACGTGTAACGCCAACCTCTGCCGATTCTTATTGTTCGACCTTAATATGACCTAACGAAACTGGGGCGGACAATAAGTTTGATTCGCCGCCACTATCACCCGTCGTCTCGAACCAAGCACGCTTGCTGTTATCGACAAAGAGAGCTTCAAGAGAGTAATCGCCGGGTGGCAAGCGTTCCGCTGCCACGACGCGCCAGTTCTCTGTGTAAATTCCCTCGGTGGCTTCTGGAGCGCATAAACCTTTCACTAAAAGCGTGACTTTCACTTTTTCATCGCGCGATAACCTGAGAAGCATCCACGGAAAAACGTCGCGCTCGCCTTGGAATTTCCAGCGCAACTGAACTTCCAGCGGCCGGGATCGAGAGACGACCTCGCCTGTGGTTCCGATACTCAGAAGTCGGGTCGCACCGATTGAAAAAACGCCCGACTCGCCATCGGCCGATGAAGATTGTTCAGCGGTAACAGGCGTTCTTCGGCTCCCCAAATTCCGCAACAGCGTAAGTTCGTCTTGCTCGTCCGAAGTCCAAACTGCCCTTTTCAGAAAATCGTGCAGCAGCCGATCACTCGACGGGATGATCCGGCCGTCGACTGTTTTCATGGTCGGATGATAAAAGCCCGCGCCCGGATCGAAGGTGGCCGAGTCACGATAATCAATCAGCACAAAATCCGTTGATAACGGCGGCTCGTAGGATGATCGGCTCAGAGTCTTGAGACCCTTCAGAATATA
>QHRA01000128.1:0-1772 GCA_003221295.1 Verrucomicrobiota bacterium
CATCGCGATCAGAGCGAGATAAACAAGTTCGGTCGCGTGTTCACACGTACTGAGTTATGCGAGCCGATATGGGAACATCCGCACGAGTATTACACCAAACTGGTGGAAGTTTTCATTTGGCGGCTAAGGAGAAAAATCGGCGATCCTCCCCTGATTCGTACGGTGCGCCACATAGTAACAGGCGTGTTACTTTTCCCGAATTGCACCAAACTGTCTGCAATCACACGCTGTGGTTATTGATGCGATGAAAACCTCTTCACTACGCATCGCGGTGTTGGTGGCGATCATGGCCCCATTCCTGGTTTTCCACCCGACGATCGCAAGGGCTGCCACGGTCACAGTGATGGTTGGCCCTGGTGGATTCTTTTTCAAACCTTCTTCCGTCACGATTCACACCGGCGATTCGGTGCTCTGGATGTGGAGTTCGGGCGGACACAGCAGTACCTCGGGTTCGCCGGGGATGCCTAACGGGTTGTGGGACTCTGGAATTCTCAACCAGGGAGCTATGTTCACTCACACCTTCAACACTACCGGGTCGTTTCCGTACTATTGCACCCCGCATGGGGCATGCTGCGGTATGGTAGGCACAGTCGTCGTGATGTCGAATCCGACGCCGACACCAACTCCCCCTCCCCCGCCGCCCGGCGCAGGTACGGCTATAGTAGCTGACTTTAACGGCGACGGCCATCGGGACTTTGTGGTCCGCAATCCTGCGACGCGTCAAACAGCAATCTGGTATCTGAACAATAACGTTCTTATTGGCGGCGTGCTCGGTCCCACACTTCCGGCCGGTTGGGGGTTGAGAGGTGCGGCGGATTTCAATAGCGACAGCCATCCGGATTATGGCTTGTTCAATTCCACTACTCGTCAAACAGCCATCTGGTATTTATCAGGACCAACGTTTATCGGGAGCGCACTTGGGCCGACTCCGCCCAGTGGCTGGGCCTTGGTAGCTACGGCCGACTTTAACGGCGACGGGAAACCAGACTATGTCCTTTACAATACCGCGACGCGTCAGACAGCGATCTGGTATCTAAACAATAGCGTTTTTATTAGCGGCGTGCTCGGTCCCACACTTCCGGCCGGTTGGGGACTCAGAGGTGTGGCGGATTTCAACGGCAACGGCCATCCAGATTACGCCTTGTTCAACTCCGCGACGCGCCAGACCGCCATCTGGTATCTATCAGGGTCAACGTTCATCAGCGGAGCTCTTGGGCCGACTCCGCCCAGTGGCTGGGCTTTGGTAGCTACGGCCGACTTTAACGGCGACGGGAAGCCAGACTATCTCCTTTACAATGCCGCGACGCGTCAGACAGCGATCTGGTATCTGAACAACAATATGTTTGTCAGCGCCGCATTCGGCCCCACTCTTCCGGCCGGCTGGAGCCTGGTAGGGCAGTGAGCGAGGTTCCTTACGCTTCGCGTTCCCAAATGCCATATCTTGCTGCGGTTCGGCGATCGGTCACGGTTTTTTGTTCTGACGTGAAGCTGCCGGGAATTCTCACGGCCTTGCTTGCTTCAGCGCTGATAACCTTCAGCGGAGAACAAGCGGCCTCCACAGAAAAGTGGACCGCTCCGGCAGCAGAAGCGCGAAAGAAAAACCCGGTTGCTGTTAGCGAATCTTCACTCGCAGCGGGACAAAAAATCTATCTGAAGCGTTGTTTGGCCTGTCACGGAAAGACGGGCAACGGCGATGGACCCGACGCAGCCGACCTTGGCATTGACCCGGCCAAACTATCCGATCCAGCGATTCGACTAGAAACAGACGGCGA
>QHRA01000128.1:1901-4731 GCA_003221295.1 Verrucomicrobiota bacterium
CCGGACGGATACGTCACAAGAAAGGAATATGAGGAGCTCAAAACCCAGCTGCTGGCTATGAAAAAGGAACTGGACACACTTAAGAAAGAAAGAGAAGTGGCTCCAAGGCAGAAGGACCGCGAAAGTCAATCCGTCGCCGACACAGCTCCGAAGCGAGAGACCGCTGAAGGTCAAGCTATCGCCGACGTACATAAGCAAGTCGCACCGGAAGTCACGCTGCCGGTCGTGCAACCGGAAGGACTGCTCGGAACGACCAAATTCTTACTTGCGGGTTGGGCTGACGGGATGTTTGAGGCGCGCAACGGCCAAGTGTCCACGTTTTCGGCTTCCTTTGACCCTATCTTCCTCTGGGAATTGACGCCGAAAATCTTATTCGACAGCCGACTCGAAATCGACCCCAGCGGTGGCGGCACCAACGTGAACCTTGTAAATGCCCAGATCTCGTATCTTCTCAATGATTACATGGCTTTGGGGGCCGGAGAATTCTTCAGTCCCAGTAATGTTTTCGTCGAACGCTTCGAGCCGCAGTGGATCAACAAACTGCCTGACCGTCCACTTGCTATTTACCATGGCATTCTGCCAAATATATCCGTCGGCGTCCAGGCGCGCGGAGGGTTTCCGATCGGCTCGACCCGCGTGGATTACGCCTTTTATGTTTCCAACGGTCCTATCCTGAATACTTTCGACGCTCGCAGCGCGGGTACACTGGATTTCAACAGCTACACGGATAACAACGACAACAAGGCGGTTGGCGGCAGAGTTGGTTTTCTCCCAATCCCAGGAGTCGAGATCGGTTATGGCTTTGAGACTTCCAAGCCCGGCTTCCAAGGAACGACTTTTTCTCGCGTTCAAGCGTTGGTTCAATCCGTCGACTTGGAGGTTACTCGCGATTCCTACCTGCTGAAGGGCCGCATCAATCTGTTCGCGCAGTACGCCTGGAGCCACGTCGACCACGCAGTGTACGATCCCGACGGCTCCCTGGGGTTTGGGCCGCTTGCGTTCACAAGCAAGCAGGATGGCGGTTACGCGGAGCTCGCCTATCGGCCTACCAAATTGGATAACGATTCTCTAAGGAATCTCGAAATGATCTTCCGCTGGGATCATTTGAGTCGCGATCCAAGCGGACTCGGCGATCCAGAAGAGACCCGATGGACGCTAGGGCTCAACTACTGGCTAAGCCCCAGCACGGTCCTGAAAGTTGCCTATGAGTGGGATCAACCGAACGGCGAGCCTAATAGAAACGCCCTGCTTATTCAGACAGCCATGGGTTTCTAGACGAAAGAGTAACATGATAGCAACACGCAGAATCTTTTCGGTTTTGGTTCTTCTCCTAGGCAGCACGAGTTGGAGTTTGTTTGCCGAACCTAAAACAAACCGGAAAGCAGATGACAAGTCGAGCAGTGGCGTCTCGAACGATTCCTATAGGGGGTTAAGCGGCGAAGAGCTTTGGTCTAATAATTGTATGCGTTGCCACAATATTCGGCCGCCCACCATGTATAGTGACGCGCAATGGGACGTGATCGTTCATCACATGCGTCTCCGCGCCAACATTACCGGCCAGGAACAGCGCGCCATCGTGGCGTTTCTAAAGTCCGCAAAGTGAAGGCGCACACTTCGGGGCGCACAAAATTACTGCAAAAGCAGCTACACGAGTTATCGCGGTTTGAGCATGATCGCACACCTAAGCAAGCCTGAATATGTACATGTCTTGCTTGACCCACTGCCGGTTTATGGACTGGCAGTCGTTCGCGAAGCTTCAAATTGCGGAGTGACGCTCCTCGCCACGAATGTCAGCATCGGAATTAAGATGAAAATCATAAAACTACCGACTGAAACACGATTCCGTTGCTCGACTGATCCGACGGGTTATTCTTCCGCCGGTGAAATCTTCGGCCGTACGCATTCTGCTTGTTTTTCTCCTGCTGCCGGCCGGCGCATTTGCGGCCAACAACGTTGTGAATATGTCGCATTACGACTTGATGCGCCCGGATTTTGTCGGGATGGCGAGTGAAGGCATCGTCGGCGTCATTCACGAAGCGACCTACCCGCGTCGAGAGCGCGACGCGAGATACTATGAACGGCAGCGGGCTGCACTCGAAGCAGGCTTGTTATGGGGGGCTTACCACTTCGGCGACGCAACTAACCCCATTGGACAGGCCGATCATTTCCTGGATGCTGTCGCGGCGGCGCGGCCGCCAATCCGACCAGACGATCCGGAGAAACGGCGGGCGGGTGTGTTGCTCGTTCTGGATTTCGAAAAAAACGGTCATTATCCAGGGGGCACGATGAGCGTGGCCCAGGCAGTCGCGTTCGTTGAGCGCATCAAAGAACGCACAGGCAAGTATCCAGGTCTATATTGCAGTGAATATCGGTTGCGGCAGATGCTCTACGCGCCAGGGGCCACCTCAGCGCACCGCCAAACACTGGGGAATTGCTGGCTGTGGATCGCTAACTACCATGCCGAGCCGCGGAACACAGCACCCTGGCGCACCTGGCGTATGTGGCAATACTGTGGCGATGGTAAATGCAATTTGCGACCTCGGAGCCTGTTTCCGAAATCGGTAGCCAACGTCCGAAAAGCTGAACGCAACATTTTTCGCGGCAGCAACGCCACCCTGCAAGCCTTCTGGCGAGAGAACGCATGGTATCCTTCGGGATAACGACAGCCGTTTTCCGGTAACCATTGAATTACGCGTCTGTTTGCATCTCCGGGGCTGGCGAAAACCGCGTCTTATGCGTAATGTCTGCCATGAGATCAAGACGCAGCTTCGGCAGCAAGGTTCTTCTGGTCCTTGCTTTTGTCTGTGTAATTTCAACGAGCAATGCGGGG
>QHRA01000186.1:0-31274 GCA_003221295.1 Verrucomicrobiota bacterium
GCTTGGCGATTCGACAATCGCCAGCAAGAGCCCCGGCAGAAAGGCGCCGTTATAGTGACGCGCCCACTCGACTTCCGCTGGGCCGATCGGGTCAACCAGCAAGTGCGTGTGACTGTCAATCAGCCCGGGCAGCAAGGTGGCGCTGCCCAGATCAATGGTCTTGACGCCGGCGGGCGCATCCGCCTGCACTCGCGAAGGCGCACCAACTTCCTTGATCTTGCCGCTTTCAATCAGCACGGCAGCGGGCGAGAGCACATTTCCAGTGCGGGGGTCGAGCAGGCGGCCAGCTTTTACTAGAGTTACAGAAGCGGGCGATTGGGCCGTCAGCTGCCCGGTCATAAATATAGCGACAAGTAACGCCGCGAGGAATGTGGACAGTTTCCGCGTCCGCTTCGGTCTGCCTTCCAAAGATGCAGGATGGTTCGGCGGGTTCATGCTTGCGCGCATCAGCTTTAGTTGCTCATTGGTCACGCCGTTGCCGTGCTCGATGGAGTCTGCGCCCGGATTAATCGCCATTTGAAAAGCATCGCTATCATTAGAGGCTGTCCCTATTTTGGGGATCGCTTCAGCTGCGCCATCATTTTTTCGATGTCTGCCGGTAAATAAGGCAATGGTAGATTGATCAGCTGATGGCCGTCCGCCGTGATAAGGGAGACATCCTCTTCATAGAATCTCTGTCCATCGTCGTTCCATCGACCGCGAGAATCGCGTCGTGAAGATTTTCGAGGCCGGTCAAGTAGTAGAAGTTGGAATCCTGCTGGAAACCGGATTCACTCCAACTCTTGGGGGCCGAAAAGGAATGCAGAAGAACGATTCCGCCGGACACCGCATTCATGACCGACTGCCGCCGCGCCTGGAACTCGCTCGTGTCGATTCCCATGTGCGCAAGTGACGTCGCTTGGGCAGAAGCACGAGCCGAGAACATCGCGCCAACCACGAGAGCACACCCAACCTTCAGCGCCGTGCGGTTGCGCGAAGAGCTATTCATATCTTAAAGCGATCATCGGATCGACGCGGATGGCGCGGCGCGCAGGGAGGTAACACGCAAGGAGAGCGACACCGAGGAAAAGGAAAACGACACTGGCAAAGGTCAGAGGATCTGTCGGCCTCACGCCGTAGAGCAGACTTGCCATCAAGTGCGAAACGATCAGGGCACAAACAAGTCCAACTGCGGCACCCACTATGGCGAGGCCCAATCCTTGACCCAGAACAAGGCGCAGAATGTTCGACCTTGACGCCCCGAGTGCGAGGCGGACCCCGATCTCATGCGTTCGCTCACTCACGAGGTACGAAATCACTCCGTAAATCCCGAGGCCCGCGAGAAGCAATGCCGTCAGTGCAAAGAGTGTGATCATTTCCATCGAGAATCGTCTCTGGGCCAGAGACGCGGAAACCGTTTCGTCGAGCGTCTGCGCGCCGGAAACGGGAAGCGTTGGATCGAGCGACTGCACTTGCTTGCGCACTTCATCCGCGATCGCAGCGGTGCGCAAATGTCCGCGCAGGAATATCGCAAGCCGCTTTGCTCCGGTTTGATACAAGTCCAAATAGATTTGCGGCAGATCCGCTTGCGCGAGCGATTGTGTCCTTGCGTTCGCGGTCACGCCCACAACCGTAATCCACGGAGCGTCTGCTTTGGCCGCCTTAAAGCGCTTGCCCAACGAATCCTCGTTAGGCCATAAACTCTGCGCCATTGCCTGATTGATGACCGCGACTTGTGGAGTGTTGTCGGTATCCGATTCGTTGAACAAACGGCCGCGCAGCAACGGGATTCCCAGCAAGTGAAAATAGTCCGGCGAAACGCTTGACCGTTCGACCACGGTGGATTGATCGCTCTGAACATCGCGCCCTTCGACCGTCAAGAGAAACTGGCCCTCGGAGATGAGTTTTAGATCTCGCAGACTCTCATCTAACGGAATGGACGCCGTATCTCCGATCGCCACTTCTTCGACACCGGACAACATTTTGCATCGGCGTATCAATTCCCGGACGAAAGGCGTTTCCTGAGCGGCCGTAGCGTATTTGTCGATGCCCGGATCATTTGGAGCGGGCAATCTGGTGCGAACACTGATTACACTCTGTGGGTTGAATCCTAACTGCACGTTCAGCAGATCCCAGAAACTGCGCAGGAGAAGGCCAGCCGTAATCATCAACACCAGAGACAACGCAAATTCAGTAATCACCAGGGCGCGACGCGTTCGTGCACGTTCGGCTGAACCGGTTGAGGCGCGTCCTTCCTGTTTGAGCGCATGAGTTAAATCCAATCGGCCAGCCTGCAACGCTGGAGCCAGGCCGAAGAGCACACCCGAAACAACGGAAGCGATCAGAGCGAAAAGTAAAACGCTCCAGCTGATCGATATTTCGTTAAGCCGCGGCAAATTCTCGGGCACCAGTCGCAGCAGAAAGTCTTTCGCCGAGAACAGAATCGCCAAACCTGCGATCCCGCCGAACAGAGAAAGCAGCAAACTTTCGGTCAACAACTGCCGCGTCAATCGCGCTTGTGCTGCCCCGAGAGCGCGCCGAATCGCCATTTCGCGTCCTCGCGCGCTGGCACGGGCCAGCAGGAGATTCGCAACGTTCACGCACCCGATCAAGAGAAGCAATCCCACCGCGCCAAGCAGCAGAACCAGCGACTGGCGAACATTGCCAACTACTCTCTCTTTCAGCGGCACCAGTCGAATTGTCCACGCGTTTTGCAGCGGATAATCGTCGGCGAATTGCTTCTGCAAAGATGCAACAAGCGCGTCGACTCGGCTCTGCGCTGCCGCAATCGTCAGTCCAGATTTAAGCCGGGCGATTGCCGTTGGAAGATTGCGCCGATTCCTCGGCGGATGATCGGATAACGGCGCGCCGTAAAAACTTGTCGCCGCCCAGACCTCGACATTCCTTTCTTCCGCTGTCCTTCCCGGCGCGTCAAAGCCCGCCGGCATGACTCCGACGATCCGATACAGGTCGGTGTCCATCCGCACACTCTTGCTCAGAATATTTGGATCGCTCCCGAACGCGCCCTTCCAGAGCCCATCACTGATGACAACTTCAGGAATTAATCCGGGTGAGTGATCGCGCGGATCGAAACCGCGACCCAATTGCGGTTGCATCCCCAACAGCGCAAAGTAATTCGGTGCGACAATAAGCAGCCGTACCCGCGCCGGTTGAGATGAGCCGGTGAGATTATTTTCGTCGAACCAGGTCGGCGAAACGGATTCGAAAATTCCGGAGCACTGAAGATCATGCCATTCGGGTTCTGATAGTCCGACATCCTGTGCGCCGACGCCTTGAAAATTATCCTGAATGCTTACGAGCTGCTCCGACTTCGGGTACGGCAATGGCCTCAACAGCGTTGCATCTACCACACTAAAAATCGCAGTTGTCGCTCCAATGCCGAGAGCAATTGTCAGGATCACAACCGCGGCGAATCCGGGAGATTTCCTAAGCATGCGCGAACTGAAGCGGAGATCTTGAAAGAGAACGTCGATAAAATTGCCGGCGATCGCTTCGCGACATTCCTCCTTGAAACGTTCCGGGCTCCCAAACTCGAGACGCGCGCGGCGTTCGGCTTCGGCCCGCGCTAAGCCGGAGCGTTCGAGAGCCTCAACGCGCAGCTGGATGTGTGAGTGCAGCTCCTCTTCCAAATCATTCTCGGTTTCAGAACGATGAAAAAATCTGCCGGCGAGCGAACGAAAGTAGGCTGTCATATTTCCTGCGGTTGCGCGGCGAGGGCGGAGGCAATCGCTGCGACCAGACGATTCCATCCAGCGGTTTCTTCACGCAGACGCTTGCGTCCTTTCGATGTGAGTTCGTAAAACTTCGCGCGCCGATTGTTGTCCGACTTGCCCCAACTTGCTTTCAGTAAGCCCTGGCGCACCAGTCGGAACAAGGCCGGATAGAGCGCTCCCTGCTCGATGAGTAATGCGCGCCCGGAAATTTGCTCGATCCGTAAGAGAACGCCGTAGCCATGAAGCGGACCGAGCGAAACGGCTTTCAGAATAAGAAGATCGAGCGTGCCCGGAAGAAGTTCGGCCTCGTTACCCATGGTGTCTCCTAAGATAATTAGGAGGTTAACGCAATCTTTCCTAAGCTGTCAAGGAGAGCGATACGAAAATCTAAAATCTCAAATCTCGAACTCGTCGTGGCGGACGCCCGACCCTTCTGCTGCTAACGATGTAACGATTTAACGTTTTAACGAATCACGGCGGCGAAGCCTTATTTGAAAACGACTTTGCTACCGGGCGCTTCTTCGTAGGTAGCCTCATGGCCCGGAGTCCACTCTCCGTTCTTCAAATACTCGGCTTTGAAACGAAACTTGCCGTCCGGAAGGATTTCGCTGGTCGAGCGCACTTCGGTGACGCCGTTTGCGTCGCCTTTCACATCCTCGTGCGTGATGAATTTGCCATCTTTGGCTTCGAGGGTGCCAGTCGTCATAAAGCCATCAGTAGTGAAATAGTAATAGGAAATGGTTTTACGCTGCTCGTCCCAGATTAACAGGCTTTCGCCGCCGTAAGCACCGTCATTGATCGAATGAAGAATTCGGATTGCCTGGCCGTTGAGCGCGCGTTCCCACTTTTTTTCCAAGTTTTCTCCAGCAACGGACGCAAAGGTTCCAAATGAGCGTTGAGCGGGAGCTGTTCGGCCGCGACAGCCGCGAGTGAGCCGCCAACGTAAAATAAAGATAAAAAGAGCTTGGATTTCATATGAGCTTTCGGTTTTCGACCAGTCTGTCTGGCTCTTAGCCAGGCGTATTGGAAAAATTTTACCTTATGCCGCTCTGACGAAATTCGGCTCTCCTTCGAGACAGCGACTCAGGTACGCCGACGGCTTCAGACCCGAGAATTTATTAAAGTCATGGACGAAATGGGATTGGTCAAAATACCCGCAACTGCACGCGACATCCGCCCAGTTTATCTCTGCGCGTGTTTGAACCTCGCGCAATACCTTCTGAAACCGGCGAATACGGCAAAACACTTTTGGCGACAGACCGGTTGGTCGCCGGAACAGGTCAATAAAGTGTTTGTGGCTAAACCCGAGCCTGCTTGAGACAGAAGTAATCGTCTGAAGATCTGGCTCAGCCATATACTGGTCCAATGCCCAAGCGACCGCATGGCCGTGGCGTTGCCTTAATTTACGCTGAGCAAGTCTGTGACTCAGTAGCCGTTCGAGAATACGGAATTTAGAATCTGGTGTGCGAGCGGCGAGCAACTGATCACGCCAATCCCAAACGGAATTGCCCCAAACCGCGTCCAACTCGACGACCTGACTGGCCAGCTCGTCTGCTGGCATTCCAAGAAAGGCAGCCGCTCCGCCTGGCTTGAAATGGACACCGATCATCGATGACTGCGGCAGGGTCATCAGTCGAATCGGCCCCGTGGAAGAGTTTTCGCGGAGTTTCCTGAAGATTAACGATAAGTTCAAACGTCCCATTGGGTAACACGTGTTCTCGGTCATGATCGGGCGACAAATCGACAAAGTACCAACAGAAATCCACATATTGGTTAAGGGGCGGAGCGGGGATATGCCGATAAATACTCATATCACGCCCCCTATCACTGAGAATGAGAGAATTGCGACGGGTTTGCAATCCGGTAAACGTGGAAAAAATGACGAAGCACGACTGACGAATGAATGTGGATCCGATTTACGATTTACCTGTCGCGCCGTAAGCTTGGCGTAGGCGGAACGCTTTAACGAATCACGGCGGCGAAGCCCACGCTTCCTTATTCACCACATACGGCATCTTCGTCGGGTCGCTGCCGTAATTCCCTTCCAGCACATCGATCACGGCCTGGACGGTGCGCCCTGCCATCCCTTTTTCGGGATCAACCGACAACCGCGTGATCTGCGCCCCACTGGCGAAATGATGAAACAAACGCGTGCGATCAGTGATCTCCGGATCGAGCAGCGGCGAGTCCGGCGGCAGCGGTTCTTTCTCAAAGACGTCGAGCGCCGCTCCGGCGATGACTTGGTCTTTTAGTGCTTTGGCCAGGGCCTTCTCATCCACGACCGGGCCGCGTGAGCTATTTATTAAGTATGCCGTTGGCTTCATCAGCTTAAGCGTCTTCTCGTTGATAAGGTGATAGGTCGGCTTGTCGGTTTCACCTTCGCGCAACAGCGGCACGTGGATGCTGACGTAGTCCGCGTCCCGAAGGGCCTCTTTGAATTCCACGTACTTAATATAAGTCTTCTCTTTCTGGATACCTGTGGCATGGCGCAGGTCCATTAATTCTTGGATTGAGGCGATGTACTTGTCGTTATGATACGCCGGGTCGTAGCACAGCATGTTCATGTCGAACCCAGAGCACTTCTTTATCATCGCTAAGCCGATGCGTCCGGTGCCGATGATTGCGATGGTCTTACCTGTGACTTCGTCGCCAAGAAACGGCAGGAATGGATGCCACGATGGCCACTTCTGCGCTCGCACCAGCCGTTCGCTCTGCCACATCTTGCGCGCCAACATTCCCATCATGAAAAAACCGAACTCGGCCGTCGCTTCGGTCAGAACATCGGCGGTATTGGCGAATGGAATCTTGTACTTGTTAGCGTCAGCGCGGTTAATATTGTCGAACCCAACCGCGATTTGCGCCACGACTTTAAGTGAGTCCCTTCCGGCTTGGAAAACCTCGGCGTCGATCGGATCGCGCAGCGTAGTGATCAAGGCGTCGATACCACTCTTTACTTTTTCGATGATCAATTTCTTCGGCGGCGCCTCAGGGCCCTGGAAAACTTCGAGGTCGTAGCCGCGCTCGCGCAAACGATTCTCCGCAGGATCGCCGATGCGCGAGGTGGCAAAGACGCGAAAGCGTTTCTTCTCAGTCATTCTGGAAGAATGGAAGTGTGTGCTTGCTGTGGCAACCACCGATCGCAGCGTTCTTTCATTCCGTCTGACGACATGGTTGAATGATGCTCATCCTCGAAGATCAGGCGACTCTAGATCTCGTCGGTCAACAACATAACGTCGCGGTCCTTGGATTTCCGATCTACGACTCAATGATCAACTTTTCTCGTGCGGTCATTGATCAGTCTGGCGAAATTCTTTTCAACTTTTCCCGCCAGCGGAATGATACAATCCCAACTTCGGGAAAAGAGAAGTGTCTTGAAAGTTGTCGCTGTCCGTCTAACTCGCTCATACCGGTGATGTTACGAGCGAGAGATCGCGGAGGTACAAAATATGCCAATTGTACCAGCCAGAGAAATACACCCATTAACATTCAACAGGGAGGCACCATAAATGAGAAAGACAGTTGTCACCCTTGCCTGCTGCGCCCTGATTGCGCCAGCGGCATTCACGCAGACGCGCAAGAAACAAACAATAACTACAGAACAACCGATCACGGTGACGGGAACGGTCGTTAAAACGACAAGTGAGGAAGGTGCGGCCGCCAATTATCAGCCGTTCAAGACTCTCGTCGTTCGCGAAGACCACTCGAATCGTCCCGGCCACTACGTGCTCGAGGGAGCAGGTCACGTCGTGAACCGGAAGGGGGAGCTGGTCCAAACCGCGATCAAGCCCGGCGCTCGCGTCCACGTTTACTTCGTGGATACGGGCAGTTCACGTGTGATTGATCATGTGGTTGTAGACTGAGTCCGCGGTCTAGGGAGCTGAAGGGGCCGCATGATTTCGGAAGTCGTGCGACTCTTCGGGAAGAGTGTATCGCGCTGTGATATTAGCCGGTTCTCACCGCCGTATATCCTCCGTCAACAGCGAATACATCTCCGGTCGCGAGCAAATGCTTGCAACTCCGCAGAGCGTCGCCCTACCGATGAAATTTTCGCGAGAAGGCATTGGTAGGGTGAGGCTCCGTCGAGCCGCGAAGCCAGCAGCTAGATTTCGACTAGCACCAGTTCGGCGTTCAGAGAGGCGAGCGGCTTTCGCCGCTGAAGTTCTTCCTGTCCAGGCCATCCGCGTAATCCGCGGTTGAAACAAGCTACAGATTTTTCCTCACCCACTCGCCGACACGATCGAGTGCCTTTTCGATGTTCTCGATCGAGTTAGCCACGCTGAAGCGCAAGTAGCCTTCGCCGAAATCGCCGAAAGCCGTCCCCGACAACGCGGCGACACCCGCGTCATCGAGCAACGCGTCGGCCAATTTTTTCGACGCCCAGGCCGTCCCCATGATGTTGGGAAAAACATAGAACGCACCGTGGGGCAAACGACAGGAAAAACCTTTGATCTTATTTAGACCGTCGACCATCACGTCGCGCCGTTTCTTGAATTCGGCGCACATTGCCTCGACCGACTCCTGCGGCCCGCGCAACGCTTCGATGCCGGCGACTTGTGTGAAGCTGGCCGTGCAGGAGTTGGAGTTGGTCATCAAGCGGGCGACGTGTGTCGCCAGGTCGGCTCGCATCACGCCGTAGCCCATTCGCCAACCAGTCATGGCGTAGGTCTTGGAGAAACCATCGAGCAGAATACAGCGTTCCTTCATGCCATCGGCCGACACGATGGAGTGATGTTCACCCTCGAAGATCAGGCGACTGTAAATCTCGTCGGTCAACACCATGAGGTTGCGATCGCCGATCGCGCGCGCGATACCTTCAATGTCATTGTTGGTTAGTACGCCGCCGGTAGGATTCTGCGGTGAATTCAAAATGATCAGCTTCGTGCGGTCATTGATCAGTCCGGCCAATTCGGAAACGTCGAGCCGGAAATCCAATTCCTCGCGCAACCGGATCGGGACGGCCTTCGCGCCCACGTAGTCGATCATCGACTCGTAGATGGGAAATCCCGGATTCGGGTAGATGACTTCATCCCCTTCTTCAACCAGCCCAAGGATGGTGAAGAAGATGATCGGCTTGCCACCGGGAACAACGACCACTTCTTCGGGTGTTGCGTTTACCCGGCGCGTCTCGCTCACGTACTGAGCGATGGTCTCGCGCAATTCCGGCAACCCGGCCGAAGGTCCGTAGTGAGTGAAGCCGTTGTGCAGCGCGTCGCTCGCCGCTTCAATGATGTTGCCCGGGGTATCGAAATCGGGTTCCCCGATCTCGAGATGAACAATATCGCGGCCCTTTGCCTCCAACGCTCGCGCCTTCACTAATACTTCAAACGCAGTCTCGGTCCCGAGGCGCGCCATGCGCTTGGCGAGGCGAAGTTCGTGGGCCTTAGTCACGACGGCGAAATGAGCATTAAAGCGCGGTGGCGCAACTTGTCTTTCTCAAGCGCATGATCCTCGATACTCGATGCTGGATATTGAACCAGTTGGATGTTCATTTCCCACTCACCTTCAACGAATCACAGCGCTGCTTCGTCATTCATTCGTCATTGGCGGCGAAGCCGCCACCACATCCTTTCCCATCGCCAGCGCGCCAGAAAGCTCTTCCCAATCGCAACGCTTCCAGAACTCGCGCCCGCGGGCATTATCGTTCGCGACCAAAATAATCGCCCGCTGAATTCCCGCGTCCCGCAATCCAGAGAAGCACTCCTGCACCAGACGCTTACCCAGTCCGACTCCCTGATACCTCGGATGGACTGCGAGATGATAAATATGTCCGCGCCGGCCATCATGGCCGCACAACGACACACCTATGATCGCCGATCCATTGGTTGCGACCCGACTCAGTCCCGGATTCCGGGTAAGAAACCGCGCAACGCTTGCTTTGTCATCGCCTTCCGCAATCTCGAGCCCCTCAACTCGCTTCCATAGCTCAACAGCGGCATCGTAATCGTTGATCGAAAATTCTCTCGTGCGAATCCTGTTCTTCATGTAGGCGCCGACAACCTTACCATGCACCGAGCGCTTCTGATTTCAGCTTTCTTGTCGCGCCGCCTTACAGCTCTGGGCTCTGAGCTCCCAGCTCCTCTAACTCGATTACGATTACGAGCATGAGCACGATTATGAGCACGAGCATGAGTTCGTCATTCGCCGAAGGCCCTGAACGTGTCGAATGGGTGCTTTGTCATTCCTTCTTCATTCAACGCCAGTCCGGCTCGGACTCTGATCTGGACGCCCGACAAAATTCCAGCGAATCTCCCGCGCCATCGAACGTATGGTAGGCAAAACCGAATTATTCCTCATTTGTCTCGTTGCCGTCGCTCTCCTGGCGATCGTTGCCAGGAAAATCCGGGTCCCCTATCCCATCCTACTAACCATCGGTGGCGTCGGCCTCGCTCTCGTCCCCGGACTTCCGGCGATCCAGCTCGATCCTCAGCTGGTCTTTAATTTGTTTCTTCCGCCGCTGCTCTATCCAGCGGCTGTCTATACCTCCTGGCGAGATTTCCGGGCGAACCTTCGCCAAATTCTCCCCCTCGCCATCATTTTGGTTTTGTTGACAATGACGGCCGCGGCTTACCTCTTACACTACTTGGTCGGATTGCCTTTGGCGGTCGGTTTTGTCTTCGGCGCAATTGTCTCGCCACCAGACGCGGTGGCGGCGCTGGCGGTGACTCAACATTTGCGCGTGCCTCGCAGGATTATTGTCATTCTCGAAGGCGAAAGCCTGATCAACGACGCCACTTCTTTCATCTCTTTCCGTTTCGCGGTCGCCGCTGTCATGACCGGCGCCTTTTCGCTGGCGCAGGCGAGCTTGCAGTTTCTCCTCGTGGCCGCGGGCGGGATCTGTGTTGGTCTCGCGATCGGCTGGCTCGCGACGCAGGTACAGAAGCGTTTGGACGATCCGCCCGTACAAACCATGTTCTCCCTCCTTACTCCGTACGTTGCCTATTTCAGCGGTGAAATGCTGCATGTCTCCGGCATTCTCGCCGTTGTGATCGCCGGCATCTATTATGGCTGGCGCGCACCGCGTATCTTGAGTGGGCGGATGCGACTACAAGCGCTGCCGGTTTGGGAGATGGTTACATTCATTCTGAACGGCGTGCTCTTCATGCTCATCGGCCTGCAATTGCCACAGGTCATGAACGCCCTCGCTCCCGGTATGGCGACTCGCGTGGTCGAGCTGGCGATTGTAGTCGTTTTGGTCATCGTCCTGGTTCGTTTTGTCTGGATGTTCGGCGCTAACTATTTGCCGCGCATCTTCGGCCGAAAAGCCCGACGGAAAAACCGAGTTCCCTGGCAACACACCGCCTTGATCGCATGGATCGGGATGCGTGGAGCCGATTCGCTTGCTGGTGCGCTCGCGATCCCGTTTTTGCTACCCAATGGCGAACCATTCCCAGGACGCAACCTTATCCTCTTGCTCACCTTCTGTGTCATCTTCGCAACCCTCGTTCTGCAAGGACTCACGCTTACGCCCCTGGTTCGTTGGCTCGGAGTTGTGGACGATCATGTCACAGAAAAAGAAGAAAGACTGGCGCGTTTGAAAGCCAATGAAGCGGCCCTAGCCCGGCTCGAAGCAATCGAATCTTCGCATCGGGCCCGGCATGAGACGGTGGAGCGCCTTCGTACCGAATATACCGACCGTATTGGTCAACTGCGCCGTGAAGTTCCGCATGAAGAAAGCGTCAAGCGCTTGTTCTCGGAAGACTTTGAGGAATTGGCCCGGGAAGCGTTGCAAACCGAACGCGACACCGTCATTTCGCTGCGCAGCGAAGAGGCTATCAACGACCAGGCCTTCCGCCGGATCCAACGTGATATTGACCTGGCCGAAGCCCGCCTTCAACGCCCCGCCTGAAGATAGTGATTAGTGATTAGTGAACATCGCCTATCATCGACGTTTTGAGCTTTGACTTTTCACCTCTCACCTCTCACCTCTCACTGTTCACAATTTCTTCGTCCACCGTGCAACGCCGTAGGCTTGCGAAAGCAGCTATCTTCTTCCGCGGCCCCACTGATCCTCAAACGGATTGTAAACTTCGATCTCTAGTAACCAATGAAGTCATCGCCTTCGTTGTTCCGTTCTGCGGAAATGACCAAAGATTGATCGTACTTCTGCGGCCCTGCTTTTTCCGCGGATAAAGATACCCAAACGGGAAATATAGAAGTTGTTTAGTTGCGCCTGTGCCACGTATGCAGGGGCTCGCAGCAATCGACCGGCACGATCAATTGAAAGGCCAACGCATCTGCACCGTAGCCGTGACGAAAAGGATCGGCTGTATCGCTGATCGGCGCGCCTTCCAATCCCAACTGGCGGCTAAGGTATGAGCCAGGCCGCACGATGTAATATCCGCGTCTCGGCCCTAACCTGACATAACGAGAATCGTCGTGCCAGGATTGTGCCGCAGCCCCGCTCGCCACCAGTAACCAAACCAGCGAAAGAAAAAAAACGAGTAAGCATCACCAGCTATCGACGCAGTGAAACTACACGAAAACATTTAGTTCTCGCTTTTTTATTTTGACGCGGAGTGTGGTTAACTCAGTCATGACTGAACCGATCGGGGAAAGACAAATGCAATCTTCGCAATTTTGTTGCCCCGTCGTCGAATTGAGGCAATACGCGCTCCATCCCGGGAAACGCGATGTCTTGATTGATCTCTTTGACCGGGAATTTGTCGAAACCCAGGAAGCATTGGGGGTGAAAATCATCGGCCAATTTAGAGACCTTGATCATCCAGATCGCTTCGTTTGGCTCAGAGGTTTCGGTGATATGACCTCACGTGCCAAAGCGCTGACTGATTTTTACGGCGGGCCGGTCTGGAAAGCGCACCGGGAAGCTGCCAACGCGACGATGATTGACTCCGACAACGTCCTGTTGCTCCGTCCAGCACGTCCGACATCGGGATTTTCGCTTGAAAATTCCAACAGGCCTCCCGTCGGATCTGAAGAAGTGCCGACCAGCCTCGTCGTTGCGACGATTTATTATTTTGCGGACCCGGTTACTCCTGACTTTATAAACTTCTTCGAGCACATGCTCCGGCCGGTGGTGGCAAGCTTGGGCGCGACAATTTCCGCCTATTTTGTGACGGAAAATAGCGAAAACACTTTCCCAACTTTGCCGGTGCGCGCGGGCGAGAATGTGTTTGTCTGGTTCTCGACCTTTCCGGATTTGGCGGCCTACGAAAATTACGTGGCTTCTCTCTCGCGATCGCAACCGTGGCGTGGCGAAATCTCGACCGCGCTAATGCGCTATTTGGAAAGAACGCCGGAAGTATTAAAGCTGTCACCCACCGCCCGGTCCCAATTACGCGGCTGATTCAGCAACGCGGCAAGCAATGAAGCAACCCATTACTAACGAATCTGGTGAACGCGATGGCCGGAAGGATTTCGATTTCCTTCTTCGCAGCTGGAAAATCCAGCACCGGCGACTAAAAGAGCGGCTAAAAGAGTGCATAGAATGGGAAGAGTTCGAAGGCATCATTAAGGTGCGGTCCATTCTGGGCGGCCTTGGCAACATGGACGAACTCATGATGGATCGCGCGTCAGGTCACGTTCAAGCAGTGACGGTGCGTCTCTATAATCCCGAAACGCGCGAGTGGAGCATATATTGGACGGCCAGCAGTCACCCCGGAAGAATGGACGTGCCAATGGTCGGCAAGTTCGACGGCCCGCGCGGGGAATTCTATTCGCAGGAAGTGTTCGAAGGCAGGCACATTTTCAACCGCTTCATCTGGAACGTCGACTCCTCGGATTCCTGCCGTTGGGAACAGGCGTTCTCGGCCGACGGCGGCAAGACCTGGGAGACCAACTGGACCATGAAGTTCACCCGTCAGGGCTAACCGGCAGCCATAAACCATGAGCTGCCCCTGCTCCTTCCTCCTTGCCGGATCTCACTAATTAATAACTGATAGACTGATAACTAAAACGCCTCGCGTTTTCCCGCCTCCCCGCGTCTAGCTTCCGTTAACTTGCGCGCGTCTCGCCAATTTGTCCGATGAATAATGAGAACGATCAGCCAAAGAACGAACGCGAGTGCTCCGGCCGGCAGGGTGACGAGCATCAGCCAGCCCATCACACCAAGGGTATAAAGCAGCTGCCCATAGTCTTTTCCATTGATCATGCAGGGGTGCACCGATCCTTCATCCACGCGGCAGCCGTGCGCGTTAGCGATTAAACCACACGCCACCACAGATCCCACTGGGGCAAGCGCGACGAGAACGATGAGGACGAGAACGATGCAATAGAGAATCCAGGGGAAGCGTCTCCGGACAGGTAAAGGTGGCGGGTTCATGGCAGTCAGCTCAAATCTTTATCCACAGATGGTCGAACAGAGATATAACGCTTCAATGGGACGGCCGATGCGTCTTCTTAAACCCGTCCGCGTATCCGTTTTCGAAAGCCAGGTCCCAACTTCGCTGTTCGCCCGATCCCTGCTGCTTGAAATACTTCTGAGCCATCATGTTCAAATCAGCGTCCGTCGGCAATTTTGTCCCGGCCGGCGCTTCCTCTCCCGCCTTTTCCCCGATTGCATAAGCGGCCCGATCCTGCGCCGTTCTGCCGTGAGCCGCGCGATGAGTGTAGAACGCCGTCACGCCGCACACGACCAACGCCGCCGCTGCCATCATTACAAAAAACCGCACTGGTTTGAATTCTCTGGCCATGCTTTAGCGAGACAACCACGTGCGATTCTTTGGCAACACAAACCTGGCTGACTGTCGACCGTTCCTCCGCCTCCGGCCTTCCCCGGCTCGCTGTAGTTCCGCCACTGCGAGACGCGATGCGATATCAAAAGCTTGGTCAGATTGCGAGCAAGCTGATATCCATCTGGTAAAATTTGAAGATATTCTCTTCTCCGCTGTCAGGGCTAGCTACGGCTTGGTAGCGATCTAGAACATCGTTGATGAAGTCCGTCCGTTCTGCCGCTGGCAAACGACTCGTCCATGCCACGCAACCAACTACGCAGAAACCGGAGAATGCCATCCGCGAACCGAAATCCCACGCTTGATCTTTGGTGGAAACGCGTAGGACGCGGAAGCCGTTGCGCTCTGCCACGGCCGTATACTCTTCCGGTGTCAGATGCAGGTAAGGATCCTCAAAATCCTGGAAGTAAGCGCTCCATCTGGACGTTCGACGTGTTTCTTCGGCTACATTTTCCAAGCTCTTGCGCGCACCTTTCGATACCAGGCGAAGCTGCGCCTCACCGCTCGAAACCAAGGTGGAATGTATGGAACTAAGCGCGGTCTGCTGCTCCGGAATCCAATGCAGAGCGTTGAAAGAAACCACAAGATCGAATTCGTTTTGGAAGGGCAGACTTCGAGCATCGGCGACGAGAAATCGAAGGTTGGGCAGGGTTGCCGGACCAAAGTGGCCCTGGGCGAAGCTAATCATGTCTCGTGAAGGATCGACACCCACGACCGAGCCCTTCGAAGCGCGAGACGCGATTTCTGCTGTAATCTTCCCGTCGCCGCACCCGACATCGAGGATTCGCTCCGAACCGTTGAGGTCGAGCAGAGCGAGTACTTCCTGAGCCATCGCTTCCTGCAGCGACGAACGGCGCGAATACTCGGCAGCATCCCATTCTGTCATGTTCGGTAATTAGGAATGCCGCAACCTATCGCGGCTCTGCTGTCTTTCCAATGATCTCATAGGTCCGAGCCGGACTGGCATTAGCTGCGGGGAAGTGGTGAGTGTGGGCAACGAGCGAATTTCATTGAACGAGCGCGGCTTTTACCTGATAACCGTTAACCGATAACCCACAAGCGTGGCGCCTTTTTGTTCCTCGCAAATTTGAAGTGACTGATGCGGATACTTCGCTAAGAATTTAAGATCATTGCCGCGCAAAACTACCCGAGTTTAATGAAAGACCGACTTATTCCCATGTTTTCTGTCACTCTTGTCTCGGTAGTTTGCCTCGCGGCCGAGCCTGCCAAATCCGCGGACGCCAACGATGGCTGGAAGTTAGCAACCGAGCGCAACGGCGTCACGATTTACAGCCGACCCCATTCCGGCTCTTTCTTAAAAGAATTCAAGGCGATGGGCGAAATCGCTGCGCCTAGCCGTGCGGTATGCGAGGTCATCGAGGACGTCGATGCCTATCCGAACTTCATGCCTTATATGGCAGAGTGCAGGCTGCTTAGGCGCGAAAGCGATTCGCTCCTGAGCTACCAGCGGATTTCGCCCAAGGTTTGTTGTGATCGGGATTTCACGCTGCGCACCTACAAAACCTCCTGGCCAGGCGTGGCTGGACTTGTCTATTCGAACCGCTGGGAATCGGCGAACGCGCTGGGTCCGACGAAGAAGCCGGGCGTTGTGCGTGTTGAGTTTTGCCAGGGGGCTTGGTTGCTCGAACCGAACGGCGCCGCCAGAACGCGCGCTACTTATTCGGTCTATACAGACACGGGCGGACTAATTCCAGCGTTCATCGCTAATCATTTTAGCCAGAGCGCGATTGGGGAGATTTTCGCGGCAATGCGCAAACAGGTAACGCAACCAAAATACAACGCGGCATTTAAACCCGCACCGATGAGCGCGAGCGGGAACTGAATCGGATTTCGTAGCTCCTGCTCCCCGCTTCTACCTGATAATCGTTCACAGATAACTGATAACTCACGAGCTTTGCTCGTGCCGTGGTCTGCGTTTTGCTCTTTCAGTGCCAAGTGTTCATGAAAGACCGCTTACGCATTTTAACTGTCGAGGATGAACCGGCTGTCACGCACATGCTTGCGCTCCTATTGGGCGGTCCGGGCGCGAAAATAACAAACGCGTGCGACGGCTGGATGGCGCTCATGAAGATCGGCGCCGCCGCGGAACCTTTCGACGTCATTATTACCGACCATCGCATGCCGCGTATGAACGGACTCGATTTGGTGCGTCGGCTGCGGGTGCGCCAGTTCACGGGCAAGATTATCGTCCTCTCGGCATATCTAACTAAGGAGAACATCCAGGCCTACGAGGAATTGGAGGTGGACATGATGCTCGCGAAACCCTTCGATGTAGGAGAGCTGCAACTCGCGATGGACCTCCTCACGAAAAAACCCTCTGCGCCATTCACCGCGCCTCTGGCCGCGCCAGCTGTTAATGGATAACCGCGAGCTCTCTGCCCGTGCGCATCCCATTAACAGATAACGGATAGACTGATAACTAAAACGCCTCGCGTTTTCCCTGCTCCCGCCCGGCTATTTTATTTTCGCCAGAATACCTTCCATTTCTTCGCTGCGAAAGGCGCGCATCGTCTGAGTCTTAACATTGCCCAGAGAACCGAGCTTGAGGGTAAAAGCAGTCACGCTCTGATCATCTGGCGCTTCCAGCAAGAGGACCACGTCGTACGGGCCCAATGTCCAGAATGAATCCCTGACTTTCAGGCCCATTTTCTCGGCCTCAGTGGTGGCAGCTGCGGCTCGTTTAGTGGTGTCCTTGACGCTTCGAATGCCTTGTTCGGTAAACTGCAGAAGACTGACATACATAGCCATAATACTCACTCCTTTCGTGATGGGTTTTGCCTAAAGCTTATTGGGGATCCGCCTGCGCGCAAAGCAGACATGGCTCTTTGCTTTCAGTGTTTCAGCTTTTCTCCCCTGATCTCCCATCTCTCATCTCTGACTCGATTGCGATTACGAGCATGAGCATCAGCATCAGCATGGGGGCTTCTTTCTTCGTCATCCGTCATTCGCTTGCCACGCCGTAGCCAAGCGAAGGCGGGTGCTTCGTCATTTCCACTCCTTTGCCCTCAAACCTCTGGCTTCTGCTCCTTTCTCCCATCTTGACTTCGGCGCACCTCCTAATCACGCTAATTCCCATCTCGTGACGATTTCAAATTCCGCGCTTCGTGAGCGCACTCGACGCGACTTTCTTTTGCTCGCGGGCAAAAGCCTCGGTCTGGCCGCGCTTTCTTCTGCCACGGTCGCGTCGTTACTGAAAACCGTCGCAGCCGCAACCCAGAGCGTGGCGCATCTGACAGCGGAGCAAGCCGCCATGGACGAAGATTATTGGGCCATCATTCAAAACTCTTTCACCGTCACGCGTGGCATTATCAACCTGAACAACGGCGGCGTTTCGCCCAGCCCACGTATCGTGACTGACGCGCTGGTGCGTTACACCTGGGAACAGGAAGACGCCACCGCCTACACCATGTGGCAAATCCTCGAGCCACAATCGGAAACGATTCGCACTGGTTTGGCGGAACTGTTCGGCTGCGATCGCGAAGAGATCGCAATCACGCGTAATGCTTCCGAGTCACTCGAGATTCTTTTGATGGGCATGGACTTTAAGCCGGGTGATGAAATTCTCACCACCACCCAGGATTATCCGCGCATGCTTACCACGCTTCGTCAGCGTGCGAGGCGAGAAGGCCTCCAGCTTAAGTTGATTCAGATTCCCATTCCGCCAAAGAACCTCGATCAGATCAGCGCAGCGTTTGAAAAAGGAATTACCAGCCGCACCCGCCTGATTCTCATCTCGCACCAGATCAACATCACGGGACAGATCACCCCCGTGAAGGCTGTCTGCGAGGTGGCTCGCGCCAAAGGAATCGAGACGATTGTGGACGGCGCGCATTCTTTCGCTCAGTTTGATTTCAAACAGAAGGATCTCGGTTGCGATTACTTCGGCACCAGCCTCCATAAGTGGTTACATGCTCCCAAAGGGACGGGTTTGCTTTACGTGAAGCGCGATAAGATCGAAAAGCTCTGGCCGTTGATGGCCGCAGAATCCAAGCAAGCATCGGACATCCGCAAGTTTGAAGAGATTGGCACACACTCGGCGGCGATAAAGCTGGCCATTGGTGAGGCGCTACTGTTTCACAACGGAATCGGTGGCAAGCGCAAGGAAGCGCGGTTGCGTTACTTATCACGCTACTGGATGAACCGGCTCAAAGATGTGCCCAAGATTCGCTTCAACACTTCGTTTGAGCCGAATCAATCGTGCGCCATCGCGAACGTTCACATCGACGGAACCAATCCTGAGGCGATTGGGAAGTATCTGTTCGACAAACATCACATCTTCGTTACGCCGATCATTCACGAGGAGTTTCAGGGCCTTCGGATCACACCCAACGTCTATACCACGCTCGTCGAACTGGATCGTTTTTGCGAACAGATGGAGCTGATCGCGCGCAAGGGATTGCCGTCCTAGCGGATCATCATCAAAGCCACCGACTGAAACATCGATTCCGTTGCTCGACTGATCCGACGGGTTATTTTTCCGCCGGTGAAATCTTCGGCCGTACGCATTCTGCTTGTTTTTCTCCTGCTGCCGGCCTGCGCATTTGCGGCAAACAGCGTTGTGAATATGTCGCATTACGACTTGATGCGCCCGGATTTTGTCGCGATGGCGAACGAAAGCATCGTCGGGGTCATTCACGAAGCGACCTTCCCACGGCTGGAGCGCGACGCGAGATACTATGAACGGCAACGGGCCGCCCTCGAAGCAGGTTTGTTATGGGGAGCTTACCATTTCGGCGACGCAACCAACCCCATCCTGCAGGCCGACCATTTCGTGACTGCTGTCGCATCGGCGCAGCCACCGATCCGCCCAGGCGATCCAGAAAAACGGCGGGGCGTGTTGCTCGTCCTGGATTTCGAAAAAAACGGTCATTATCCTGGGGGCACGATGAGCGTGGCCCAGGCAGTCACGTTCGTTGAGCGCATCAAAGAGCGCACAGGCAAGTATCCAGGTCTGTACTGCAGTGAATATCGGTTGCGGCAGATGCTCTACGGGCCAGGGGCCACCTCAGCACACCGCCAAACCCTGGCGAATTGCTGGCTGTGGATCGCGAACTACCATGCCGAGCCGCGGAACACAGCGCCCTGGCGCACCTGGCGTATGTGGCAATACTGTGGCGATGGTAAATGCGGTTTGCGACCACGGAGCCTGTTTCCGAAATCGGTAGCTAACATTCGAAAAGCTGAACGCAACATTTTTCGCGGCAACACCGCCGCGCTGCAAGCATTCTGGCGAGAGAACGCGTGGTATCCTTCGGGATAACGACAGTCGTTTTCCGGTAACGATTGAATTACAGACCCGTCGTCCTTACGTCGGCGCTGGCACTCTATTTCGGCCTTTCCCCTAAATCACCACATTCACAGGCGTTACTTCAAATCCGTCGAGGATATTTTTACAAATGTCGACTCGCCCTTGTATCGCACCTGCACTGTGTCCGAGGCTCGCGCCACCAGCTGAACCTTCGTTCCGGGCGGAATAATCTCGTCCCTCCGTCCAATCGTGATCTTTGTAGGCTTGGTAACAGTGATGAATATAGTGGGCAGGGATGTTTGAGTCGGCGCAGATGCCGCTGGGATATTTACCGGCGCCGCCGTTGCAATCGTTTCGGGCGTCGGCTGTACCACAATGACGGGCGTCGACGGTTCCATCTCGCTTGGCTCCGCCTCGGGAACTGGCGCGGGCTCCGGTTCGATCTCGGATGCGTAGTTTGGATGCCTATGAGTCACATTCTCAAACTCCTGTAAAGCATTAGGAAACCAATCCAGGTGCTCGAGCATTGCCTTGTTGGAAGATACTTTATCGAATGGGTGCGGTTGACCGGGCAATCTGACAAAGAGTATCCACCCCTCAATTTCATAGCCGGACGTATAGTTCTCACCCAAAGCCGCGTAATACACTTCGCGCGAACGAAGCACGTCCGACCTGAGCGAGAGCCGCTTTTGATCGCTCGCCGCGACGTTGACGATGAAGGAATGCTTCGAGAAAAGTTTACGCGGCGTCGGCAATCGCTGCGGTCGACCAACAAAATAGAAATCGATTGCTATTCGCGCTGGGAGTTGGCTGAGATTATGAATTTCAATTTCGATGTCGCGCGTTGCAAGATAATCGCGATCAAAGCTGCCCCAGCTGGTTTGCCAACGTGTGACAATATTGCGGGCCGAGCCGATTTCTTTCGCAGAAACACCAATGGAACTTGCCGGCGCGAATTGCTTCGTCGCGGAAGCGAGAATCACGTTCGCGGGCCCTATCGGGAAAAGGCCGAAATAGAGTGCCAGCGTCGAAATGCAGCTGAACACGAAGCGGTACACACCCGCCCTAAACTTAACGTTCAAGGCGCGGCCAGCGCTTCGTCCACGCTCGGGAAAATAAGAAAAAAATTCTCCAGGCGCGCGGTCTCAAGGATGGGCCGCACCTCGTCCCGCACCCCAGCGAGAATAAAAATTCCGCCGTAATCCTCCATGTCTCGCGTTCCGTTGATCAGAACCGCCAGTCCAGAGCTATCAACATAATTCACTCGGGAGAGATCCACCACCAAGCGCGCCGGCTTCTCTTTGACCAGCTTAGCGATCGATTCTGCCACCTTGGCGGAAACGTGGAGATCGATTGGGCCTTCCAGCGTAAGAACGTTGCGCGGGCTTGGGAGTGACATATTGGTTAAGAGTCGAAGAAGATGGTGTATGTCGCACCGGCGAGCCAGCTAAAAAAATCGCCTGCTCAATCTCAATCAAAACGATCGCAAGACGCCGCTCTCAAAGTGAAGAATAACCGGCCCCTCTTGAGCTTTGTACGTCCACTGCTCGTTCTCCGATCCGCTGATTCGCTCGATTCGCGCCGGCTGGCCTAGCATCCTGATGCATTGATTCGCCGTCATCCCGATTCGAAGCTGACCCCGAGCGATCGCCGCCTTCGCCTCAACCCGCGCATGCTGTGGCACGCGCCCGGGTTTAGATTTTCCCGCCAACATCGCCACACCCATGAGCAATACGAGTGCGCATATGCAGATCAGGGCAATCGCCGGCGCCGACCGCTGACGCCCCTTTCTGATTGCCGGTGGCACGGCCGAGCCGGTGTCCAGCAGGATCGGTTCGGTTTTTCGCGCCACCCGGAACTCACTAACAGGTCGCCAATCACTGAAGCCAGCGATCCAATAGAAATCGTTCGGCCGGATTTCGCCGGAAAAGACCTTGTTGCGAAAAATCTGCTCTTCAAATTCTCCCATCACCGCACCTTCGCGCGCCACGTGAAATCTCATCGCAGTAGCCACGGTGACAAAGTCCTCGTCGTACCGCGAGCACAAAACGTGCGGATGCCTAAAAACATGGGCTGACCGAGAAAGTCGCGAGTCCGACTCTGTCTGCGCTTCCTCGGCTGGATGGCGCGGCCCTGCTCGCAGCGTCGTAGCCATTCGAAGGCAGGTCGGCGCCCAAACATTTGGGAGACGACGGCGCATGTCCCTCCCGGGACCGGATCAGACGTTGCTGCCGGTCCACTTCAATTTGTGACGGAGCACACTAAAGAACGAAACGTCGGGCAAGAACCCCAGCTGAAGCATTGCCTTGGCCCGGCAAATCGCAATTTGTGCTTTTGGCGGCAGTCGCACCGGCTCGCGACCGTCGACACTCAAGAACGTCGGATATTCCTTGCTCCCCGGCGAAATCTCGATCACCGACGAATCGCTGACAATGACCGAACGATTCGTCAGCACGTGCGGGCAAATTGGTGTGATGACAAAAACGCCTGATTCCGGAGACAAGATTGGTCCGCCGGCGGAGAGCGAATATGCGGTGGAACCTGTCGGCGTCGCGATGATTAATCCGTCGGCATTAAATTCCGTAAGCGCTTCACCATTCACTTTCGCATTCAGCCTGATCAAGCGCGAGAGATCGCCCCGGCTAACAACGGCATCGTTCAAGGCATGGACGGTTGAAAGCACCCGTTTATTTGTGCGTAGCTCGACCGATAACAACGCTCGTTTGCTGTAGGAAATACGGCCGCTGACGATTGCATCGACGGCTTCGCGATAAGCCGAAGAATTCACGCAGGTCAAAAATCCCAGCGAGCCAACATTGATGCCGAAGATCGGCTTCAGGTTTTTTCCCGCCATCGCAACCACGTTCAGGATTGTTCCGTCGCCGCCCAGGACCACGATCAGATCCGAGCGTTGCGCGATCTGCACGATCGAGCCGCCGGCTTCCCGCTTCGCAATTTTGGCCGTCTCATTTTCGACGATCACTTCCAACGATCGCTCTTTGAATTCGCCAATGACATCCCGCGCAAGTTTTGCGACGCCCGCCTTTTCCGTGTGCGCGATTAAACCGATCGTTTTCGTGCGCATAGAAAAAATTCCCGGTTACCATCTGCGCCAGCGACGACTGACGGCGCAAGGCCAATGACCTCGTGCCCACACCCTTCGACAAACGATGCGATCTTGCGCTGCGCCTTCTCGTGCAGCGATGCATCGCGCACGATGCCGCCGCGACCGACGTCGGTCCGCTCCAGCTCGAACTGTGGTTTGATCAATGCCAGCACGATTCCGTTCGGAGTTACCAACTGAAACGCATTCGGCAAGATCAAAGTCAGAGAAATGAATGAAACGTCGATCACGCAAACGGCCGCGGCTTCACCGATCAGTGACGGCGAAATCGTCCGCGCATTGGTTTTTTCGAAAACCGTCACGCGCGAATCGTTGCGAATTTTCCAGGCAAGCTGGCCGTGGCCGACGTCGATCGCATAAACTTTGCGCGCGCCGCGCTGGAGCAAGCAATCAGTGAATCCTCCGGTCGAGGCGCCGATGTCCGCCGCAATTTGATCGCGCACATCGATCTCGAAAAAATCCAGGGCACCTTCCAATTTCAACCCGCCGCGGCCGACAAAACGAGGGGCAGCCACGGTCGCAATCATCGCGTTCGGGTCAACCAACAGCGAGGGCTTTTGCGCGACCTGCTCGCCAATGCGCACCTCGCCAGCCATGACCGCGCGTTGCGCCTGCTCGCGGCTTGGATAAAGCGCGCGCTCCACCAGAACCTGATCGAGCCGCACTTTTTTCATGATTTCGCCACTTCGGACGGACTCGCCGCGGCGAGTCCCGGACGGACGGAAGCGCATCCCTCCGGTTGTCTGGCGGCATGGCAAATCGCTTCGGTCAACGCTGAGACCGCGCGTTCCAATTGTCCATCCGTGATGCACAGGGGCGGCATTAACACAATTGTTTTCCGTATATTTCTCGTTAACAAGCCGTAGTCGCGCGCTCGCCGGCAGACTTCGTTTGCCGCTTCCGCATCATCCATGTCGATTCCGGCGATGAACCCGCACTGTCGCACTTCAGTTACGCCCGGCAATCCGCGCAACTGCCGCAGCTCCGAGTCGAGTTTCTTGATCTTCGGTTGCAAATTCTCCAGCACATTTTCCTCGCGAAAAATTGCGAGACTGGCCCGTGCCGCCGCACAACCAAGTGCATTGCCAGTGTAACTATGCCCGTAGGCAAGCGCCCGACCATCCGTCACCGATCCGTCAAATTCCGAGAAGATTTCTTCGGTCGTGAGAGTAATCGCCAGCGGAAGATAACCACCGCTCAATCCTTTCCCGAGTACCATGATATCGGGCAGCGCGTTCTCATGCTCGCTCGCAAACATTTTTCCGGTCCGACCGAATCCCGTCATTACTTCATCGGCAATCATGAGCGCGTCCTTCCGATTGCACCAATCGCGCACCGCCGTGGACGTTCCCGGCGGCCAAATTCGCATTCCCGCGGCACCCTGAATCATCGGCTCGATCACCACCGCCGCGACTTCGTCCGACTGTCCGCGAGAAAGTTTTTCCAGTTCTTCGATCGAAACAACGGTGCGAACCGGAAATCTCCAACCTTCCTGATCGACCGAAAACATCTTGGCCGCCCCCAACGCCGCCGCACCCGCAGTATCGCCGTGGTACCCGCTGCGAAACGCGACAAACACAGCTCGTTTCTCGCCCCGCATGTGAAAAAATTGTGCAGCAATGCGCAGCGCCGCTTCGATTCCAGTCGAGCCGTCATCGGAATAAAACACACGCGACAAAGTTTTCGGGGGAAAATATTCAACAATTTCCCGCGCCAGTTCGATTGCGGTCGGGTTCGTTGTCCCCAGAAACGACGAATGCGCGATCCGTTCCAATTGCTCGCGAATTGCCAGATTGATCCGCGCATGATTGTGCCCGTGAATATTTGTCCAGATCGACGAGTTCCCGTCGATGTATTCGCGGCCGCGGCTGTCGCGTAAAATCGCGCCGTGCCCTTCGACAATCACGATTGGTTCATGCTCCGGCGCGCACCATTCCGGCATGTTAGTGAACGGATGCCAGACAAACTGTTTGTCCGTAGTGATCAAATCCTTCGTATTCCAATTACTCATGCGTCTGCTCTTCTCGAGGCGGATCTCTCAGGGTCATTGGAGGGTCGAGCTCCTGCGATTCCTTGCGCGGCGGGCTTGTAGGACAGGTTTCGAGCCTGCGAGGGGCTACCAAGCTTCGTGCCCGGTTGCCATGCTGTCGCAATCAGCGGGCAAGATGCCCGCTGGCCCCATAACCAGGATGACTGTGCTACATCGCCCCTGCGTGAACGCACATCACTCATTGATTTCCCGAACCATTTCCCGCAACGACAAAAGTTCCTCTACCGTCGCCCGCCGCCGGCGATATTTTTTCTCGATGATTTCCTTCAACGCCTGCAAATCAGCCGGAAGCGGATGGTCGTGATACGTCCACGAGTCCTCGTCCGCCCGCTTCGATTGCAAACGCCAGGCACCGCCAAAACGGGACGCGCGGACTTCGCGTTTCACCCCATCCTCTTCGCGTTCGCTCCATACATGTTGACGCGGCATGATTTCGAGCCCTTAGATTAGCGCCCTTGAAAGACGCCGCCAAACTGTTCGCTTACTTTTTCGCGGTCGTACTCGGCGGGGTTCTCCTCGCGCCTCCACTTTTTTGGAGTGCTCATCGCTTCTCGGTCTTTTTTGCGAAATACGATTTCGAAAGTTTTTTCCATCGCGCGCTTCTCATTTGCGCGCTCGCATTTCTTTGGCCGTTCCTGCGCTCGCTTCGGCTCCATTCTTTCCGCGATCTACAATTGGATAAAAACCGGCACGCCTGGCGCGATGTCGTCGCCGGCATTTTGCTGGCCGGGATTCCTCTCCTTGTCGGCGCCGTCGCATTAATCGCGACCAGAATTTTTCTTTTAAGAAATGCGGTCCCGTGGAGTTCGCTTGCTGCTGTCCTGGCCGCGGCCATCGCCGTTCCTCTAATCGAAGAACTTTTTTTCCGTGGCCTGCTCCTCGGAATTCTATTGCGTAGCGCGCGCCCGGTCGTTGCGACACTGACTACCTCGGGTTTTTTCGCCATTGTTCATTTTCTGAAAGCGCCAAGCAGATCGAACGAGAGCGTGACCTGGCTCTCCGGATTCCATTCGATCGCAAACTCATTCGCGCAATTTGCCGATCCCATGATGGTGCTCGCCGGCTTTATTACCTTGTTTCTCATCGGCTGGATTCTGGCGGACGCGCGCTTGCGTACGCGCTCACTTTTTCTGCCGATCGGTCTCCATTCCGGCTGGATTTTTGTCGCCGGCGTCGTCGGCAAAATGACCAAACGCGAAACGATCATCCTACCCTGGCTTGGAACTAACTTGCTGATCGGGTTGGTTCCGCTCGCATTGGGATTGATTACCTGGGCTTTGATGATTGGCTGGCTGCGTTATGCGAATCGGACGCACTCTTGAGCCGTTGCGCGCGGTCGCGTCGCTTTTTTACCCGGCGCTGTGTGCCATCTGCCATGCTCCCGTTGCGCGCGGCGATTATATTTGCCAGGATTGCCTCGACAAAGCGCAACGCATCGTCGCGCCTTTTTGTGCAAAATGTTCCGAGCCCTTTGCCGGCGCAATCGACGGTGAGTTTACCTGCGCGAACTGCGCCAATCGAACACTCGGATTCGATGCGGCCGTTTCCGCTTATCGCAGCCGGGGTGTAGTGCGCTTTATCGTTTTGCAATTCAAATACAATCGCCAGGTACAGCTGCGGCATCCCCTCGCGGAATGGTTGCGGGAAGCGATGAATGACGCGCGGCTGCGCCAGCGCCATTTCCATCTCGTCATTCCAGTCCCGCTTCATCCTGCCCGACGACGCGAACGCGGTTTCAATCAGGCCGAGCTCCTCGCAAAAATCCTGGCGCAAAAAATAAATGTGCCGCTGAGCCGCGCGCTCGAACGCATTCGCTACACCACCACCCAAACCGCCTTTGATCGGGTCGAGCGCATGGAAAATTTACGGGGCGCCTTTCGTTTACGAAAAAAGATCGGCGTGCGAGGATTGCACGTTCTTCTGGTGGACGATATCCTCACTACCGGTTCGACGTTAAGCGAATGCGCGCGGGTCTTGCGCGAAGCAGGCGCGCAATCGGTTTACGCCGTGACCGCGGCGCGCGCATAAACCATGGCCATCTTCAAAAAACCCGCGATCAAAATTCAAGACCGCAAGAAGCGCGACATTCCGCAGGGACTTTTTCAGAAATGTCCCGGATGTGACGAAGTCATTCACGAAATCGAGTTAATCGAGAACCAGCGAGTTTGCCCGCACTGTGATTATCATTTCCCGCAAACAGCCAAGGAGCGAATCGAGAGCCTGCTCGATCCCGGCAGCTTTGTCGAAATGGACGCGAATTTGCACTCGGTCGATACGCTTCGTTTTCAAGGCATGGCCAGTTATAAGGATCGATTGAAAAAATACCAGGAAACCACGGGGCTGATCGATGCGGTCCTGAGTGGCTACGGAATGCTGGAAGGCGTGAAAGTCGCGATCGCCGTGATGGATTTTACTTTTCTTGCCGCCACCATGGGTTCGGTGGTGGGCGAACGCGTTACCCGCGTGATCGAGTTTGCCACCGCGGAGCGCATTCCGATCATCATCATCTCTGCCTCCGGCGGCGCGCGCATGTATGAAGGCATGCTCAGTTTGATGCAAATGGCTAAGACCAGCGGCGCGCTCGCCCGGCATGCCGACGCGCGTTTGCCTTACATTTCTGTGCTCACCAATCCGACCACCGCCGGCGTAATGGCGAGTTATGCTTCGCTCGGCGACATCATCATCGCCGAACCCAAAAGTATGATTGGTTTTGCTGGGCCACGCGTGATCAAGGAAACGACGCATCAGGATTTGCCGAAAGGATTTCAAACTGCCGAATTTCTCGAAGAACACGGTTTGATCGATCAAATCGTGCATCGAAAAAAGTTGCGGCCGCAGATTGCGGAATTCTTGCGCTTCTTTGCGCCAACAGTCGCGTGAATTATCGCGAAGCGCTGGCGTGGCTTTACGCCACCCAACGGTTCGGCATCAAGCTTGGGCTCGAAAATACCGAGCGTTTGCTCGTCGCACTCTCCGTCGTGGAGGGTCGAGCTCCGCGAGACCGCTCATTGATGTCAATGTGCGATGGTGAAGCAACGGCGTCGCAGAGCTCCGCCCTCCAGCTGGAAAGCAGAAGCAGCGGGGTCATCCACGTCGCGGGCACGAATGGCAAAGGCTCTGTTTGCGCGATGATCGACGCCATCGCGCGAGCCGCGGGTCATCGGACTGGTCTGTTCACCTCCCCTCACCTCATCAGTTTTCGCGAACGCATTCGCGTGAACGGCGATAAGATTTCCGAAGACGAGGTCGCGTGCGGTCTCAGCGAAATTCGTGAACGCATTCGCGATTGGGATCCGCATCCGACATTTTTTGAAATCACGACCGCCCTGGCGCTGCAACATTTTCAAAAGACGCGCTGCGAAATTCTGGTGCTCGAAACTGGAATGGGCGGGCGACTCGATGCCACTAACGCGGTCCAATCGTCGGTCAGCGTCATTACCCCAATCGATTTCGACCACGAGAAATGGCTCGGCCATTCCATTGGCCAGATTGCCAAGGAAAAAGCAGGAATTATTAAGCCACGCGTTCCGGTTGTCTCTGCGTCGCAGCGACCAGAGGCGGAAGTAATCATCAGACAACGCGCTGAGGAATGTGACGCGGCGCTGCAATTCGTTAACTACCCGTGGACGAAAACGAAAATCGGTTTGCGCGGCGAACATCAAAAGATGAACGCAGCTCTCGCGATTGCCGCTCTTCAGGCGGCGGATATTCACATCTCAGACGAAGCAGTCTCCCGCGGTCTCTCGGCGGTGGAATGGCCCTCGCGCTTTCAAATCTGGAATGAGCGCATCGTTATCGATGGCGCTCACAATCCCGCCGGCGCCAGGATTCTTGCACAAACCTGGCGTAAAGAGTTTGGTTGCGAACGCGCAACCATCATTCTCGCGATTCTGCGCGACAAAAATGCTGCGGAAATCGTTCAGGCCTTCGCATCAATCGCGACAAAGTTTGTGCTCCCGCAAATTCGCAGCGAGCGAGCGATGCCCTCGAATGAGCTTGCCGAAGTCCTCTCCGCCATTACTCCACCACTCCCCTACTCCACCGCTCCGTCCGTGGCCGATGCGATCTCGGCTGCGCAAAAAGGCAACGATCGCATTTTGATCACGGGTTCCCTCCATTTCGCTGGCGAAGCGCTCGCGTTTCTGCGCGGCGAACCGAACGCGCTCGAAGAGTGCGCGCAATGAACGCTGCGCCGGCGTCAGTGTTCCCGGTAGCGCACGCGTCTCGCGTGTTGGTTTCGACGTCTCGCCGAAACAATCTTTAGAAAAGGTTGCGATGACGAGACGTCATCGCCAGCACGCGAGACGCGTGCGCTACCCAGAGTTATCGTTTAAGGCGCGGAAAGAAATGGCAGGGCGAGACTCCGTCGAGCCACAAGGCATTCGATGGCTCCGCAGAGCGTCGCCCTACCGTTCAATACGCGGGAACAACGGGACCGGTTTTCCCACCACATGTCTATCCGGTAAACCGCCCCACTTCGCATCCTCCAGACGAAACCGTTCTTCTTTTCCGCTCAACTCCATCTTCCAATTCAGTTGATCAAAGATTCCATGCGCCGCATTCGGTAATACCGCTGAGATCAAGATGGCGATGATACGAAGGGATTCCGCCAAGTGATACACGATGGCGTGTAAACGGTCGATTTGCCCTGGATCCTTAGCCAGTTTCCACGGCGCTGTTTTTTCGACGAGCCGGTTGCAATGTGCAGAGATTTCCTCGGGCAGTACCAGCCCCAATGAAACAAGAAAAGAGTCCATCGCAGCTACGTAAATCTTCGGCAAATTCTCGATTAAGTCCCGAAGGCCGAGCTCCTTCGAGTCAGATGGCAGCGAAACCGGCTGGCCAGGGCTAGTCATTACGTGAATCGATTCACTGGCAGGAATCTGTTTTGATCCCTCATTGAGGCGGATGGCTGTTGTCCAAAGCTGACTCGCCGCATATTTGCTCGCCATGCTAAGCGTCCGATTCAATAAATTCCCGAGCGAGTTTGCTAGTTCGCTATTGTAGCGCTCAACGAGTCGTTCTTCGGAAAAATCGGCATCCTTGCCCATACCGATATCGCTCATCAAATAATACCGCAGCGCTTCGGCGCCGTACTTCTCGATCAGCAGGTCGGGATCGACGACATTGCCCAAACTTTTGCTCATCTTCGCGCCGGAGATATTCCACCAGCCGTGCACCAGCAGGGTCGGCAGTTGATCATCGGGAAATCCGAGGGCGTGCAGCATGATGGGCCAGTAAATGCCGTGGGCTGGAACCATGATGTCCTTGCCGATGACGTGTAGCGCCGGCCATTTGTCGCGGAAGGCCGCTGATTGATCGCTGATGGTTGATCGAGTCGGATCGTAGCCGATGAAGCTGATGTAGTTGGTGAGCGCGTCGAACCAGACGTAGTTGACGTAATCGCTATCGAACGGGAGCTCAATCCCCCAGCTCAAGCGCGATTTTGGACGCGAGATGCAAAGGTCCGACCCGGATTGGCGATCCGAGCCGGATTGGCTGTCATCGCCAATTTTCTCGACCGCGTTGCGCAATTCCGCGACGCGGAAATCGGGAACGACGAACGGATTGTTGGCTTTACTTCGCGCATCAATGAAATCGAGCAGCCATTGTTTGTGCTCCGCGAGTTTGAAATAATAATTTTCTTCTTCGCGCTGCTCGACCTCACCCCATTCCGGACCGAACTCGCCTGCTTCATTTCGATCTTTGTCCGTTAAAAATTGTTCCTGACGAACGCTGTAGAAACCAACCTGCTTGTCTTTGTAAATTTTCCCCTCGTCGAAAAGGCGCTGCAGCATTCCCTGCACACATTTCTTGTGCAGCGGATCGGTCGTCGCCGCCCAAGCATCGTAACGAACATCGAGTTTGTCCCAAAGCGCGATAAACTGCTCAGTCACTCCAGCGACAAACTGCTCCGGCGGTACGCCTTCGCGCTCGGCTGACTGCTGGACCTTCTGCCCGTGTTGATCGACGCCGGTCAGAAAAAATACGCTTTCACCCTTCAGCCGGTGATAGCGAGCAATGACATCAGCTAGGATCTTTTCGTAGGCGTGACCAATATGCGGCGCTGAGTTGGTATAATCGATCGCCGTAGTGATGAAAACCGTCTTCGCCATCGGTGCTGAACGTGATGGAACGCTTCGTCACGCGCAATGCGTGATTTCAATATTGGATCCCTGGAGGGACGTGCGCTGTCGCGTCCCTAATTTTTGGGACTCGCCGCGGCGAGTCCCTCCAATCGTTAGTGACACGCGTGGCCGACTTGTTTGTTCCGTGATCGAAAATGCAAAAACAACAGCCAGGCCGCGAAAATGGCGGCGGCAACATCGAGCCAGCTGGTGTAATTGAAAATAATGTGAGCGTGCTCCACCGCGCTCGGCGGACGCAGCCCGTCGGGAATCAAGCGTAAGGCGCTGAAAGTGAGATCGAC
>QHRA01000186.1:31401-37003 GCA_003221295.1 Verrucomicrobiota bacterium
CGAGTGCGTTCTCGATCAAGCGAACTACAGGCGGCCCGCTTTTTAGGAATAAAGCTTCCCACCAACCTTGCGGCATCAGTGTCGCGAGAAATCCGGCGATTAAAAACCCGCCAAAAATTTCTTTCCAAAGCATTGACCAATCCGTGACGAACGCGTGCGCAACTCCCGTCCATTTCGACATCTCATGTCGGCCTACGGACGCATTCCCTGCGGCGAACTCGTGCTCGCTTGCCGCGCCGGAGTTCGACGAAGGCGGGCCCGTCGCGGCGGAGCCCTGCGAAGTTAGGTGTCCGTGATGACGGTGGATGGATCCTTGAATTTTTTCCTGGGCCAGGATTCGAATCTCGGTCTCCAATTCTTGCGGAAAAAACAACATAACTAGTAACCACATAAACATGATAAGCAAGAACGCACCGAAGATTTCAGCGAGCACAAATTGCCACCCCATCAAAACCCAGAGCACCGCCCCCAGCTCGATTACCAGATTGGTCGAGGCGAACATGAACGCCAGAGCTGGAATGAGGGACGCGCCTTGCTGAATCGCACTCCGCGCCGCTGCGACCGCCGCGTACGAACAGGAGCTGCTCGCCGCGCCGAGCCCGGTCGCGAGCGAAATCGATTTCAAATTCGTCTGGCCAAACGCTCGGCTGATCTGTTCCTTGCTGACAAAAACCTGCAGCACACCGGAAATGGTAAAGCCCAGCACGAGCGCCCAGAACGTCGCCCACAGCATCGCCAACGCGTGATACAAACCCAGCCAGAGCCAATCCATTGCCTAACCGTCGCTGCTCCGCCCTTGCATTTCCAACGTCATCGCTTACCAATTGCGCTGGCAATGGAGTTTGCCGTCCCTCGTTTGGGAAAACTGCCCTGACTGTTTCAGCGCTGATGACTCCTGATGCGCGGCCAAGCGTCAGGAAATTTTCATGTTTAGCTATTTGGCAGTGGCAATTGGTGGTGCGCTTGGGTCGGTCGGCCGTTTCTGGATCTCAGGTGCGATTGCGCAAAAATTCGGCGAAACATTTCCCGCGGGCACTTTGTTCGTGAACATCAGTGGCTCGCTCATTATCGGTTTTTTTGCTGCCCTCACCGGGCCCGATGGTCGCATTTGGTCGAGTCCGAGTTTCCGTCAGTTTTTCATGATCGGAGTGCTCGGGGGCTACACCACGTTTTCTTCTTTCAGTTTGCAAACACTCGCCCTTGCCCGTGACGGGGAATGGCTCTTCGCGACGCTCAACGCGATCGGATCATTTGTGCTTTGTCTCATCGCGGTCTGGCTCGGCGATTACCTCGCGGTGTTACTCAATCAACGTTAGCATTTTTCGACTATGGAAGTTCCACGTGATTCGATGTTGTTGCGGATTTTCATCGGCGAAAGCGATCGCTGGAATCACAAACCGCTTTATGAAGCGATTGTTTTAAAAGCGCGCGAAATGCATCTCGGCGGCGCCACCGTTCTGCGCGGCCCGATGGGTTTTGGGAAATCGAGCCGGATGCACACCGCAAAAATTTTGCGGCTCTCGATGGATTTACCGATCGTCATTGAAATGGTGGACAGCGAAGAAAGAATCCAAGCCTTCCTGCCCGCGCTGGAAGAAATGATGAGCGGCGGAATGGTTACGCTAGAGCGTGTCCAGGTGGTTGAGTATCGGCACGTGGAGCGAAAGGAATAAAATTTCACCCTCACCCGGGGCTGACGCCTCCGCCTCTCCCTGAGGGAGGGGTTGAGGTCAGGGCTCTACGTTTCCAATGCAATCATCGCCACGGCGTGATGATCAGTGTGACTTAAGCTGATCCAGGCGGATTTCATCGCACGCTCTTTGGCGAGAGCCTCCGCTCCCCCGTGTAATACCAAAAATGGTTCGCCGCTTTTTTTCTTGTGCACGTCGATATCGCGCCAGCCCATTGCTTTGCCGACGCCAGTGCCAAATGCTTTCGACATCGCTTCTTTCGCCGCGAACCGGGCCGCGAAATGGCGCGCTGGAAATTTCATCGAGACGCAATAAGCAATTTCGCCCTCGGTGAAAACCCGCTTCATGAAACGTTCGCCAAAACGATCGAGGGAGTGTTGGATGCGCTCGACCTCGACCATGTCCACGCCAATGCCAATAATGCTCATCGGAGGCTCTTCTGGGGAGCGCGCCCGCCCCGCACACAATCGCCAGTCCGGCTCGGACCGATGGCGCCACCGCCACCGCGGACTTTTCTTCCCAGCTCATTGCGGCGAGGCGCCGCAATGAGCACGCGAGGCGCGTGCGCTCCCCGGACCCGCTCGCAACGCCAAACGAATCTAAACACAAGCCAGGCAGTAGCAGCGCTTACAGTCCGCTGCATCATACTAATCATGGGAGAGCTCAATTCATCTTGCGCATTCACCCGTTATAATTCTCCATTCGCGCGAGCATTTCGCGCACGGCGTTTTCCCAACCCACAAAAATAGCGCGCGAAACAATAGCGTGTCCGATGTTGAGCTCGGTCAAATGCGGAATCCTGTGAACGAACGCAATGTTTCGATAATTGATGCCATGGCCAGCGTTGATCTGAAGTTTTGAATCGTGCGCATGCCGCGCACATTGACACAGGCGATCCAGCTCCTGCGCCTCGACTTTTTCTGTGAACGCGTTCGCCAGTTTGCCGGTGTGCAATTCGATCATTTCCACCCCCAGTCCCGTCGCGCAGTCGATCTGTTTTTCGTCGGGATCAATAAACAGACTGACGCGGATTCCATTGGCATGTAACCGCTCGATGGTATTAAACAAATCCCGGCGGCTAGCGACGGCATCGAGGCCGCCTTCCGTCGTCACTTCCGCGCGTTTCTCGGGAACAAGACAAACCTCATCTGGTCGAATCCGAATCGCGACATCAAGGATTTCGGGCGTGTTGCCCATTTCAAAATTCAGTTTGGTCATGATGTTGGCGCGCAACCGTTCCATGTCGCGGCCCTGAATATGGCGCCGGTCCGCGCGCAAATGTGCGGTGATGCCGTGCGCGCCGGCGCGCTCACAAATCGAGGCCGCCGCTATCGGATCGGGCTCGGCGTTTTTTGAATCTGGCATGGTGGCGTAGCGAGCCTGACGCAGGGTGGCGATGTGGTCGATATTAACTCCGAGTCGCAGGGTTCCCATTTCGACGATGAGCCCAGCGAAGGGCAGTTGAGGGATCCCGCGGCGTTACCTCGAAGCGCCCGCTACGGGATCAATGTGGCAGCGGGATGAGGAACTTGTAGGGCAAGCGCGCCGCTTGCCATTTTAATTCACTCGGCAGGCGGGGAACGCCTGCGCTACAAAAATGTAAGAAATCGGGGAAATGGCCGCGATTCGTCATGTGCTCGGTAAAACGACATGGTTTCGCCGTGGCCAGCGACCGCGGCTTCAAAATTTCTTCAAATTTTTCGCGCGGAATTTAAAACTCAACCGTCTAGGCTTTGATCGCACCAATGGAGCCCGCCGATCATGAAATGTATCGAGCTGCCATTCACGGCGATCTCGAAGCATTTGAGTTGGTTATTCGAAATATGAGCCGTCCACTTTTCGCAATCGCCTTTGGCGCCTTGCAAAACCGCGAGGAAGCCGAAGATGTGGTGCAGGACGCATTTGTCAAAGCCTGGAAAGCACGCTGGCAGATGCGCAATCCGGAGAAATTTCCCGCCGGGATTGCCACCATCGTGCGCAATCGCGCCCACGACATCCTGATGCGCCGCCGGACCATTCCGATGGAAGAGCAGTTTAACGAACTCCCGAGTGATCAGGCGCAATTTTGGCTGGCGGACGCAGAGCGCTTTCAACAAGTGCACGCCGCGCTCGCCACTTTGCCCGAATTACATCGGAGCGTCATCGCGCTGCGGTATCTCGAGGAAATGGATTACGCCACGGTCGAACGCACGCTCGGGCTAAGCAACGGCGCGCTGCGCGGGATTCTCGGGCGCGCCCTCGCGGCGATGCGAAAACGTCTAAAAACCACCACCGAAGTTTTCTCCTGAACGCTATGGTCACGATTCACGAAAATATTAACGAGTTTCTCGCGGCCGACCTGCACGGCGAGTTGAGCGAATCCGAACGCGAAGAATTGCACACGCATCTGATGGAATGTGCCGAATGCCGTTCGCTGCACAAGGAGGAGCAACTCACACACAGAGTTTTGCAGGCAACTGTGGAACGCGCCAAGCCACCCTTGGGTTTCGAGCAGCGAATGATTTCCTCTTTTCGCAACCGCGTTCCGAATCGAAGCCCGCGTTTGAGCGGTTTTTTCGTGAACGCATTGCGTTGGCGTGCGATCCAGGCAGTCGCTGTCGCGGCCCTGTTTTTCACCCTTGTGCAAATGGGACGGATTCTTAGCGGAGACGCCGGTTTTAATTTCGCGCCTTTGCTGGGCTTTCTGCCGCGCATGCAAGCAGAAACCTCGAGTGCCTCAGCTAACGAAGCGATGCCCGCTAGAGTGGACGTAAAAAAGAAAGAGACCGATCGCAGTTCATTCAGCGGCGGGTTCGCAGGCGGACAGAACGCCTCTAGCACAGAAGACAAGGCAGTTGGTAGAAAGCAAACGGAACCGATCGATTCATATGGAACCGAGGACATCCCACAAACACCCGAACAGGAACGGGTAATTGTAACCGGTTCGCATACATCGACCTCTGAGGAAACCAGCCCATCGCCCGCTGAAACTAGCCCGTCACCAATTGGTCCCGTTGCGTCTGCCGACAATCGCAAACTGGTTCGCAATGCCAAGGTCGATCTCGAGGTCAAGAATTTCGATGAGGCGCTGCAAAGTATCAGGGCACTTGCGAGCGATGGTCGCGGCTACGTCGCGACGACGAGTTCACAGAAACAGGAAAATGGAAAATTGCGCGGCGAGATTATTGTTAAAATCTTTCCCGAGAATCTCAATGACTTCCTCACCAACTTGCGAAAGCTCGGTGACCTGAAAAATCAGACTCTCGCAACCGAAGATCCAACAAAACAATACGTTGATACCGATGCGCGATTGAACAATGCGCGCCTGTTAGAAACGCGCCTGATCGAGCTTCTCAAAAAGAAAAGCGATGACGTCGAAGATCTACTTGCTGTCGAGAAAGAGCTTGGGCGTGTGCGTGAGCAAATCGAACAGTTGCAAGGCGAACTTAAGTTCATGGATATGCAGGTGCGGTTCGCCACTGTCACAATCTCGCTCGCCGAAAAGGATATGGAGACACCGGCGGGATTTCTGTTGAAGGAACGCGTCCAGCTCTCGCTCTTCGCTCCGGACGTGGAAAAAATTTATGCAGAGATTCAAGGGCTCGCTTCGCCCAGCGTCCAAATCACCAACGCAACGCTGGATCGTGACGATGCCGGCCGAATTAACGCGCGGGTCAGCATATTAATCGCGCCAGAAAATGCAGATGACGTGATTGCAAAAGTGAAATCGCTGGGGCGAGTCGAGAATTATCAGCTGCAAAGCGAACGCATTGCACGCGGCGGTGAGGGAATGTCGCAGGAGGCCAAAACTGAGCGCGACAAGATGCAACTTAATATCACCGTTTGGCAGGACGACCAGGAGGCAGCGCGCCAGCAAACGTCGCTCAGAATCCGCGCATCTGATGTGACCGAGCAATCCCGGCTATTGCGCG
>QHRA01000129.1 GCA_003221295.1 Verrucomicrobiota bacterium
CGGCGTCAGCGCGCGCGGTCTTACGCGGGAGCAGTCGGCCATGCTGGCGGCTGTCCTGCCGAATCCGAAAGGCTGGGATCCGACGAATCCAGGCAGGATGTTACGATGGCGTCAGCGGCGTATTCTGCAACGTGAACGCAGCGCGAATTTCCCTGAGAAGTTGCTTCGGTGAGGCGCCACAAGTTGTCCAATACCCGTTAACGTCACTGAGAACGACGAGCCCCTGGTTCGTAAATGTTAAATGCTTGGGACGTGGCGCTACTTTACGTCCTTTAGATACGACCCCAATTTTCTTCCCGGGAGATTTCCAAAGTTGACGCAGCGCGAAGCGAAGATCGTTCATAGGATGTTCGATGTCTGATGTTTGATTTCATTCGGCGCGTAGGGCTTCGATCGGATCGACTTTGGTCGCGCGACGCGCCGGGATGAGGCAGGCAACCAATGACACCGCGGTCATGACGAGCGCAGTGCCGAAAAGAGTGGCGACATGGAGCGTCGGCACGTCGAAGAGAATGCTCTGCATTGCTCTTCCGGCCAGCCACGCGCCGATCAAACCGAGAATGGTTCCGGCGGCGAGCAGGCGCAGTCCTAAGGAAAGGAATTGCGCGCCAATCTGTTCCCGTTGCGCGCCGAGTGCCATCCGAATTCCGATCTCGCGGCGTCGTTGTGCGACCGCGTAACTGAGAACTCCGTACGTTCCGATGGCCGCGAGCAGCAAAGCGACGCCGGCGAAAATTCCAGCGAGTAATGCTGGCGAGCGTCGCGTGATCAAGCTGTCCGCGATGCGCGTGTCCATCGAACGAATGTTATCGACCGCGAGTGCGGGATGCGCTGCGCGCACCAGCTTGCGCAGCGTCTCGGCGAACGCTTCCGGGCGCTGGCTTGTACGGGTGACGATGAAAATACTCTCGTTGTCGCGATAAGCGTAAGGCAGGTAAACCGCGCCTTGCCCCTGCGCTTCGGTGAGCGCGGCTTGCTTCACTGCGCCGACGACGCCGACAACTGTAAACAGCTGCGCGTCGTCTTTTTCGTCGCCGAGCGCGATCTTTTGGCCGAGCGCGCCGCCCCCGCCGCCGCGGGGCCAGTAACGCCGGGCCAAATCTTCGTCCACCACACAGACGCGTTCCGCGCGGTGGGAATCTGCCGAGGTGAGGAAGCGTCCTTCGCGCAGGGCAATACCGAGGGCCGAGAAGTACTCGCCGTGAACGGCATAGGAATAATGGCCGTGCACTGATTGACCCGGAGGTGGCACATAGCCCTTAGGTGTGACTGCGGTTTTGCCGCTGTCGCCGCTTAGCGGAATGTTCGTGATCGTTCCGGTGGCGGCGATTCCCGGTTGCTGGCGGATGGATTCGAGCAAGCGATCGACGATGCCGACTCGCTCCCGCTGCAGATCCCATGAGACGGTGCACTCGCCGGTGAGAACGTGATCTGAGCGAAATCCTGGCGAAACCGCCATCGCTTTTTTCAAGCTAAGACCGAGCAGCGCCGCGCCCGCGAGCAAGACAAATGCGAGCGCAATCTGCGCGACGATGAAGCCGTGGCGCAGCCGTTGCGTGGCGCGGTTGATCGTGCCCGTGCGCGATTCCGATTGCAGCGCGTTCGCGAGATGACTGCGGAGGTTGAACCAGGCGATCGGCATCGCGATCCCGATCCCGAGAACTACTGCACCCGCAAGACCGATGAGCGCTAGCCAGCCATCGAACGCGATGTGGGCGCCGAGCGGCAAGCGATCTGCGCCTAGAACTTCGAGCAACCGAATTCCCCACGCTCCGATGATCAATCCGAGCACGCCACCGACAGAGGTGAGCAACAGCGTCTCGATCATTACCTGTCTCACGACATGCGCGCGACTCGCGCCCATCGATCGCCGAATCGCCATTTCTTTCGCGCGTCCGCTCGCGCGAATCAGAAGAAGATTTACCAAATTAACCGCACCGATGAGCAGAAGAAAAAATACTCCGGCCTGCATCAGCCAGA
>QHRA01000041.1 GCA_003221295.1 Verrucomicrobiota bacterium
AAACAAACGGAAAACTTCGCGAGGCACGCAGATTAGCCTCAATTACTTTCACGTTTGTGCCTTGGGCGAGATATTGAACGTTCAACGGTCCAGTTACTTTCAGCGCGTCAGCAATCCGCTGTGTAATCTTTTCAACCTTGCGGATGACTTCAGGATAGGTGCGCTGTGGTGGCAGGACTAAGGTTGCGTCGCCTGAGTGAACGCCGGCATTTTCCACGTGCTCGACCACAGCCATAACCAGGATCTGTCCCCGGGAAGCAACCGCATCGACCTCGATTTCCTTGGCGTCTTCAAAAAATTTGGAAACGACTACTGGATGCTTTGGTGAAACATCCGCTGCCTTGTTCAAGAAAAGCTCACACTCCCTTGCATTAGTCGCCACACCCATAGCTGCGCCGCTAAGAACATAGGATGGCCGGAGCAGGACAGGATAACCGGTTTCCTCCGCAAATGTCACCGCATCGTTGAGAGAAAGCGCCTCGCGCCAGGGCGGCTGATCGACTCCAACGCTGTCCAGTAACTTCGAAAACTTATGTCGATCCTCAGCGCGATCGATATCAATGGCGGAGGTTCCGAGAATATTCAATCCGGCATGATGAAGCTGAAGGGCGAGATTGTTCGGGGTCTGACCACCAACTGAGATCATCACTCCGATGCACTGCTCCCGCGCGTAAATATCGAGCACGTTTTCCAGGCTGATCTCGTCGAAGTAAAGTCTGTCGCAGATGTCATAATCGGTACTGACTGTCTCTGGATTGAAATTCAGAAGAATCGAGCGGTAGCCCAGCTTTCGGAGAATGCGGGAGGCGTTCACACAGCACCAATCAAACTCAACCGAACTGCCGATGCGGTACGAGCCTGATCCGAGGAGAAGCACGTTCTTACCTTGTTCGCGTTGCACGTCATCTCCTTCTCCATTGAAAGTCAGGTAGAGATAATTCGTTTGGGCCGGGTACTCAGCTGCCAGAGTGTCGATTTGCCTGACCACTGGAGATATCCCCATGTTCTGCCGGTGTCTCCAAACAATCATCTCATCCATTTCGAGAATCGAGCCTAATTGCCGATCGGAAAATCCGGCGCGCTTGGCCTCAAGCAAAAGTTTTTTGGGACACGGTCCACCCGTGTAGGTTTTGAGGCTATCTTCGATCTCTACCAGACGATGAATACAATGGAGAAACCATTCATCAATATGCGTTAGCTCATGAAGCTGCTTGACGCTATGACCGTTTCGCATCGCCCAAGGCAACGCGAAGACGCGATCCGGCTCGGGTTGCGCCAGCAATTCCTTTGCCTTCGCCGGACCAATCGGTCGCGTTGCAACGATTCCATCGTGACCAATATCGAGCATCCGAGCCGCCTTCTGTAATGCCTCTTCAAATGTCCTGCCAATGGCCATAACTTCGCCGACGGATTTCATGCCTGACCCCAAATCGCTCGACGCGCTACGAAATTTCTTGAGATCCCACCTAGGGATTTTGACGACCACGTAGTCTAATGCGGGTTCAAAGCACGCCGTCGTAGTCCGCGTTACGGAATTCCGGAGATCGGTAAGACTGTATCCCAGCGCGAGT
>QHRA01000252.1 GCA_003221295.1 Verrucomicrobiota bacterium
GGCGATTCGATGCCCGAGCAATTCCAATAATCCCGCTGCCGATCCCAATCCTGCGGTCCCGAAATGAATCGGTAGCAGCGTGCGATGCGAGAACCACGCGGGAATGGCGGTTGCCCCAATCAGCACGCCAGTATAGGTCGCGAGCAAAGTTCCGAAGATGGCCGAGCCAAAAATGAAGAGGCCGACCGCGAGGCGCAGGAGTTGATCGAGTGGACCGGTGAAAGTTTGATGGGCGTGCAGTTCGAGCGCGATCAAACCCGGCACCGCACAGGCGCCGAATAGACTGAGAATCCAGGCACCCATCGACATGGCCGATCGATGTTTAAAAACGCGCAGCATGTTGAGGAAGAGGCGGGGGCGGCCGAGATCCATGATCAGCAGAACCGGTGAAAGGACCGCTCCAGCGATGGCCGCGAGCCACATGGCCGCGCGTGCAAGATCGGTATGATGAAAGATAACGGCGCCGCTTGCGATCACCGCTGACATCCCCGCGAGCCCGCCCATGAAAAAATAGAGCGGAACTTCCCACGTCCAAACCGGCGGCTTGACTACGGGCTGACCGTAGTAACCGGGTTTGCGCGGAATTGGGCCGCCCGCAACATCGACACCTTTGCCGGGAACGACGCCCTCCTTCCACGCTTGCTCGCGCAGCTCTTCGAGTCGCTTTTCGGATGGCGAGTTGGTCGTCATGAAAAGAATGCGAAGGCCATGAGCGTCGCGATGATTGATGCGATCGCCGTCGCGAACGCTGAAGTCCACGCAGACTTGAGATAAATTGTTGGAATCTGCGGTTTCGGCGGAAGTCCATAGGCTTCCGGTTCGCCGAGAATCAAAAAGAAAGCGTGAATGCCGCGGACGGAAGTTTCCGTCGGATCGTAAAGTTGCGCGTCCTTGTAACCACTTTGTTGTAATTGCTGCACGCGTACCGCCCCTCGGGCGCGCAAATCATCGAGGCGGCCAAATACGATCGATTCCGTTGGACAAACTTTAGCGCAGGCGGGCACGAGCCCGCTCTTTTGCCGATCATAACAGAAAGTGCACTTGAACGCGCCGCCCGCGTCGGGCAGCGGTTCAGGGCGGCGATCGATCACGCCGAATGGACACGAAACGACGCAGTAGCCGCAGCCATTGCAGACATCGTTCTGCACCAGCACCGAACCGACTTCCGTGCGCACAATTGAACCGGTCGGACACGCTTCCAGGCAACCGGCCTCTTCACAATGTTTGCAGACGTCGGACACGAAAACCCAGCGAAAGGGATCTTCCCCATCGCCGTTGCCCAGCGAATGCGACCCGACAATCTGATTTCCTTTCTGGCGATCCTGCTCCAGGAACATGACGTGGCGCCAGGTCGAGGCGCCGAGATGTCCAGTGTTGTCATAAGAATTTCCCGACCAGTTAAAACCGTCGTCCGGCACATGATTCCACTCTTTGCATGCGACTTCGCAAGCTTTGCACCCGATGCAAACACTCGGATCGGTGAAGAATCCAACCTCGACGTGATCTTTCACGAAGGAATGCCGGCGCTGATTGGAGCTTTGAATTCCTTCGCCGATCATAATGCCTTCTTATGTAGTGGGAGACTCGTGCTCGTGACCAGCGGCGAGTGTTCCCCTTGGAGCGCCCGGCGGCGGTTGTTCCGGATGCAAATTCGGCGGGCCACCACGCGGCACGTATCGGTCGAGCCAATCTTCGAAGGCAGGACCGCGCGGCAACCGGCCAGGCACGATATTGCAAGCGAGCGCCTTGGTTTCCATGATCGTGACGTTTGGCTCGCCAGAAATGGGAATCAGATCATTGGCGGCGGCGCCGCGTACGTTCCCGGCAGTCCCAAAATGAAATGGAAGAGCAATTTGATGGATCGTTTTTCCATCGATCTGAAGCGGTCGAGCGCGACGACTGACGAGCGCTCGCGTTTCAATCGCGCCGCGCAGCGTAACGACGCATATGTAATCGCTATTCTTGATCCTGAGTTCGATAGCCAGTTCTGGCGAAATTTCTGCGAACATTTCCGGCTGGAGTTCTGCGAGATGAGGTAAGAATCGCGACATACCACCCGCCGTATGATGCTCGGTCAGCCGATAGGTTGTCAGTACATACGGAAACCGTGGATCGCCTGGCGGAGCAAAACGGTTCTCTGGGCGGGTGAACCAATTGACCACCGGGTCGGTGTCGCGCGAATAAAGCAGATTGCGCACCGGTGATTCGAGCGGCTCGTAGTGTGTCGGGAACGGGCCATCGTGCAAACCTTTGGGCACGTAGATCCAACCGAGTCCGTCCTCATGCAACATGAAGGGTGCGTCGCCCGGAATCGCTTCCAACCCTTTCTCCTGTCGCGTTGGTCGATAATCCGGAGATTTTCCGACCGGAAAATCGGGGACATCACCTCCGGTCCATTTGCTCTGGGCCTTGTCCCACCAGACCAGTTTCTTACGTTCGCTCCAAGGCTCTCCCGTTGGGCTGGCACTTGCTCTATTATATATGATGCGCCGATCGCTGGGCCAGGAAAAGCCCCAGCCGTGGCCGAGATAGTCCTTGGACTGGCGCGCGTTCCCTTTGTTCACGCCATCGCGGCTAAAGACGCCCGAATAAATCCAACAACCGCACGCAGTCGATCCATCAGCCTTTAGTTCGTTGTAATCGGCGACCTGCGGACCGTGATGGGGCTTGCCTTCGCGATCGACACCGAAAACGACTCCCTCGTTCCGGCCGGGGTCGCCGCCCCCGGCTACAACTCCGCGATCACCGACCACGGCCGCAGGATCGGTGTGCCACCCGTTGACCTCGGCCAGCACCGCTTCCGTGTGCGGCATGCCGGTTTCGTCTTCGGGATACCACCAGTCGAGCGCGCGTAACGGTTCGTCCATAGGATCGTTGGACGCTTTCGCCCTCGCAATCAAACGCACCGCCAGCTGGTGCATGAACCACTCGTCAGACCGACAATCTCCAGGAGGCTTGACCGCTGTCTGACGCCACTGCAAGAGCCTCTGCGTGTTCGTAAACGTGCCGTCGTTCTCCGCGTGACCAGCGGATGGGAAAAAGAACACTTCAGTTTCAATGTCCTCCGTTTTCAATTCCCCACGGTCGACCTCAGGTGAATCGGCCCAAAACGATGCCGATTCGATCTCGACCATGTCGCGGATGACGAGCCATTTTAGCTTGGACAGCGCCGTTCGCTCAAAGCGGGAGTTTGGCGCTGCGACGGCCGGATTCTGGCCCATGATAAACATGCCTTCCATTTTCCCATCGGCAATGTCGTAGAGGTATTCGAAGTAGGAATGATTGCCCGTGATCTTCGGAACCCAATCGTAGCCGAAGTCGTTTTCTGCAGTTGCGTTCTTGCCGTAGTAAGCCTTGAGAAGGCTGATGAAATAAGCCGGAGTGTTGTGCCAAAGACCTGTCGGTTTAGTTTGCGTTGCCAGATAATCACGTAGCGTCGCCTGGGTGCCATCGCCGCGCGGCATCGGCAGGTAGCCCGGTAGAATATCGTAGAGCGTGGGAACGTCGGTCGAACCCTGGATCGATGCGTGACCACGCAGCGCAAGGATGCCGCCTCCGGGTCGTCCAATATTGCCAAGCAGAAGTTGCAAGATCGATGCGCTGCGAATGATCTGAACGCCTTTCGATTGCTGGGTCCAACCGACCGCGTAACAAATCGCGGCGGTCTTATCTGGACCTGAGGCGGAAACGAGTGCGTCAGCAACACGCTGGAACAGCTTGGGAGAAATGCCGCAAATCTTCTCCACCATCTCCGGCGTATAGCGAGAAAAATGGTGCCGCAGCATTTGAAAAACGCAGCGCGGATGTTGCAGGGTCGGATCCCGGTCGGGGAAACTTAGCCCGTCGCCTTGATAGAGCCAGCTCTCCTTGTCGTAAGCGCGTTGCTGTTCGTTCCAGCCGGAGAAAAAGCCGGTGGCGCCTTCCTCCGTGTCTCGAAAACCTTCGCGAATAATGCAGGAGGCATTGGTGAAGTGCACCACATAATCACGAAAGAAAAGATTGTTCTCGATGATGTGCCTGATGAGCCCGCCAAGAAACGCAATGTCGCCGCCGGCGCGGATCGGCACCCAAATGTCGGCCAGCGCACTGGTACGCGAAAATCTCGGATCGACATGAATGATGGTCGCGCCACGCTCTTTTGCTTTCATCACCCAGCGAAAACCCACCGGGTGTGCTTCGGCCATAGACGAGCCTTCGATCAAAATGCAATCGGCGTTGGCCAAATCTTGTTGCGCGGTCGTAGCTCCGCCACGGCCGAAGGAGGTGCCCAGACCGGGCACCGTGCTGCTATGTCATATCCGCGCCTGGTTGGATATGCAGACCATCCCCAGGCCGAGAGTGAAAAGTTTTCGGATAAGATAGTTTTCTTCGATATCGAGCGTGGCGCCGCCGAGATGACAGATCGCGGTCGTGTGATTGATGGTCATGCCGTCCTTTTTGTGGACGAATGTGCGTTTGCGTGATTCCCAAACACGATCGGCCAGCATGTCCAGCGCGCGATCCAATGAAATTTGCGTCCACTCTTTCGCGCGCGGAGCGCGATATTTCATTTTCGTCTCCCGGCGACTGTGGGTGAGTAATTGATAAGAAGCGGCGCCCTTCGGGCAAAGATTCCCCTGGCTGATCGGACTCTCCGGATCGCCTTCGATCGAAATCAGTTTGCCATCCTTGTGGTAGACGAGCTGCCCGCAGCCCACGCCACAATACGGACAGACCGAGCGCGCCACCTGCGCATCCTCAATCCGCGCGTGCATCGCGCGCGTTTTGTCAGACATCGATTCGAGACCCGTCCCATCTTTGTACTCGCGTATCTGCCGGATGAGCGGCCATTTCGACAGCAAATCACCAAGAGGGGCCATCACACATGCATCGTGCGCTGAGGCACGCGTGGTTGCTGAAAAACTCTGTCGCTAGGGAAGTTCAAAAAAGTACCTGTAAGCGCAGTAGCAGCTCGTCGAATTGCTCGGCATTGCGCTCTTGCGGTTGCCGAACTGCTTTCTCGAGATTTTGCAGCCGCTCAGTATCAGATGGTGGATCGGCCGCACGCAGGGGCAAAACCATACCGGTGGAAAAAACAATTGTGAAACCCACCGCAACCGCGTTTGAAAATTTCATGAGGACAAATTGAGGATGAGTCCCACAATTAAGCCTCGGATAAAACGTAAGGTAAAGAGAAAATACATAACCCTCGTTTCGGTGGCGGTCAGCGTTCATTCGGCCAAGGGAGCGGTAAAGAGATCGCGATGGAAAAATGAACACGCCGGCCGCGGCTCCGAAAAGAGGAGTGCCATCACGGCCACTGTTAGCCGCGAGAGCAAAAACGCGGCTGCTGTCGCACGATGGAATGGCCAACTCATTCGCTAGAAGTAATGCGCTAGAAAGAAATGCTGAAGAGGTTGATTCCGTTCCATTTTCCGGGGACGTCGGGATTGAGCGAGACATTTTCTTCGGCCGTTCCGTATTTTGTCGGCGCGAGCGGATTGAGCATCTGTAGTGGATTGCCGCCGCGGATCGCGCGCGGAATCACGCCGGAAATATTCTGCGTGGAAAGGGCCGCGGGCCGATGAGTTTGGCGCGGATTATGCCTGGATTCGAAGGAAGTGGTATGCGAGGGATTAGCGGCGGCTCGCACTGGTTGACCTAACGCCAGAAGTCCCGTGGCCAGGCAAGCGATCAATGTCTTTGTTTTCATACCAAAGGCTCATCCCATTCCGATCTCTTGCCACGTCACGATCGGAGGATTTTCCCATCCCTCATTCGAAATAAAATAGGGACCCCCTCAAGCCACCTATCGATCAAAGCGTGGCACGGGTCGGCAAATTTTCTTCGATGCCTTCGATCAACTCGGGGAGACTGATCGGCTTGGCCAAAAATGGGTGTCCTTGGATCCGCAGGCCCGGCCTTCCTTCGGCCTTCGTCACAAGAGCCGTCAGAAAGACAATCGGTATTCTATGCAACGCGGGATCGGATTGAATGCGGGCGGCGACTTCGCCGCCATCCGTTTCCGGCACTGCGATATCGAGGAGGATAAGGTCCGGCTTAAGGTTCTGGGCTGTTTGATGAGCTTTGCTCGCGTCGTTCTCTTCACAGACGACATAGCGGCCAGTCGTTTCCAGAGCGCGCTTGGCTGAATAGGTAAAGTCGCGGTTGTTATCGATTATCAAGATGCATGCCTTTTTTAGCCGTTCGGCGACCTCTGGGAAAAAGTTTGCTTCGATCGTTCTGTTCATGATTTCCAAGAGAGGTTGTCGCGCCGCCTGCCTAACTTGTTAGCTGACTCAAAAACCACGCGCCCAGAAGTCCGAGGATCATGCCGATCAACGGACTGAGCATGGCGAACCAGACGGCGATGTGGGTAACTAAAGGACCATGTATTTTCGTATCTGTGCTCATTTATTTTCCTAGGCTGTGACCAGAAGTTCGGCCGGGTCTTCTTTCTTGCTGAGGGCACGGCGCAGCTTCGCCAGCGCAATGTTCTGCAATTGGCGAATTCGCTCGCGCGTCACCCCGAAATCCTTGCCCACGTCTTCCAGCGTCTTCGGCTTTCCACCATTGAGACCGAAACGCTGAGCGATGATTTTCCTCTCGCGTTTATCGAGCACCTCGAGAAGCCCGTCCATCTCATGGAGCAAATTCTTGTCACGCAGCAATTCGAACGGTGTTTCCGCGTCCTCGTCGCCAATCATTTCGCTGAACTCGGTCGAGTCATCGTCCCCAATTGCGGCGTCGAGCGAAGTCGGGCGAATACCAAGGCTTTTTAATTGTGCAACCTTTCCGCTGGCGATGCCGATTTCTTCGCCAAGTTCCTCGTCGGTCGGTTCGCGGCCGAGTTCATCACTCATCTGCAGCGAGACGCGACGCACCTTCGCGATCTTATCGACGAGATGCACCGGCAATCGGATCGTCTTGCTCTGATTGGCCAGAGCGCGCTTGATTGATTGTTTGATCCACCACGCCGCATACGTGCTTAGCTTCGCTCCTTTTGTCGGATCGAACCGCTCGACCGCCTTGGTCAGTCCGATGTTTCCCTCGGAGATCAGATCGAGCAGCGACAGACCGAGATTGGCGTAATCGTGCGCGATGGTGACAACGAGCCGTAAATTCGCGAGAATCATTCGCTCGCGCGCTGCCACGTCGCCCTTCTTGATTTTTCCTGCGAGCTCGATCTCTTGTTCCGGCGTCAAGAGAGGAATCCGCCCGATCTCTTTCAGGTATCTTTCGAGTCCGGTATCGCGTTCATTCATGGCTAGAAGCATTCGACGGAGCGAATCCGCTGCCATTGCGCAAGCGTGGGATTTTGCGATGCCACCTACGAGTTGGTGGCGGCTACCTCTTTGGAGATAGGATCAACTCTGCTCAATTGCGGGCT
>QHRA01000253.1 GCA_003221295.1 Verrucomicrobiota bacterium
CAAACAATCGTCTGCGCAAAAATCATGGCGTGGTCGCCAGTTTTTCCCGGGCGCTGGTTGAAGGGCTGACGGCTCAGCAATCTGACGCTGAGTTCAACGCTATGCTCGATAAATCCATTCAGAGCGTTTTCGACGCATCGAATAGCTAAGCGGGACAGTAGCCGCAGGTGTGACGCGGACTAGTTACTCAACCTCGGAGTGCAAGTGCGTGAAGGAGTAGGGAGATGGGTTGCCCTCACTTAAGCCTCTGCTCGCGGGAGAAGGATCGCGATGTCTTTATGGCGGATATCCCTCGGTCCGAGCCGGCTTGGTGTTGCCTTGCGCAGCTCGTCGTAGGGCGGTCATTCTGGCCGCCGGTTTGAAACTGGCGGCGAAGATCGCCGCCCTACAATTCTCGCGTGCAATAGCGAAAACGGCCGATCGTTGCCCAAGTCAGGCAGTGTGCCTGACATCCAGTAGGCGCTTGGCACAAGCGCCTCCACAATTTACAAGAGAAGTGTGACGCTCACTCTGGAACAAATCGCGAAATTGTCCGGCGGAGAACTCGAGGGCGATCCGGAAACGAAAATCACCGGCGCAGCTTCTTTGGCGGAAGCGACCGTCCATGAGATATCGTTTTTCAACAACCCACGTTACCTCGCGCAACTGCGCAAAACACGCGCCGCTGCCGTGATTGTGCCGCCCGATTTTTCCGAACAAGTCGGAGCAGCAGTCATTCGAGTGCAAAGTCCGGCGAAGGCGTTCGAGCAGGTCGTTACCAAGTTCGCGCCGCCGCCGATAAAATTCGCGCCGGGAATTCATCCGAGCGCGGTCATTCACCCGCGGGCGAAATTGGGCGATCACATTTCCATACAACCGTTGGTGGTGATCGAAGCCGGCGCGCGAATTGGATCACGCGCGGTTATTGGCGCCGGCAGTTATATTGGGCACGATGTTGTTATCGGTGACGGCTGCATGATTTATCCACGGGTAACGATTCGAGAGCGTTGCCGGCTCGGGGCGCGAGTGATTTTGCACAGCGGTGCCGTCATTGGCGCAGACGGATTCGGTTTCGAAATGACGGCACAAGGTCAGCAGAAAGTGCCGCAGATCGGAATTGTCCAAATCGACGATGACGTGGAGATCGGCGCGAACACGACGATCGATCGGGCGCGCTTCGGCCGGACCTGGATTCAGGCGGGCGCGAAGATTGATAATCTGGTGCAGGTGGCCCACAACGTTGTGATTGGAAAAGACACCGTAATTGCCGCGCAAACCGGGATTGCCGGAAGCGTCCGGATTGGCAAAAGAGTGATGATTGGAGGCCAGGTCGGAATTATTGGGCATATTGAGATCGCTGACGGCACGCTGATCGGCGCACAGACTGGGGTTTCGAAGAATCTCAACGGCGGAGTCTGGTGGGCGACCCCATCCGTGCCGCTGAAAGAAGCGAAAGTGCAATTGGCGTGGGTGCGGCGACTCGGGGAGTTTTTCGAGCGAGTAAAAAAACTCGAAGCGAAGCTGAAAGAGTAGGCGAGGAGCGGGGGAGCTGAGAGCTTTCGAGCTAGGCGCGCTAAGAAGGCTGCGTTGCGCCTCTAGGGCTCGGGCATGAGCAAGAGTATGAGCGTGAGCGGGAGGATCTTGCGCCTGCGACGGTGCGGGGACTCCCTGGCAAGGTTGTTGCTATTGTAACTATTGAATTTATAGTAAATGCAACAGACCTATCCAGCCGCCGAATTCCTCCTCGTCGATGATGATCCGAGCATTTCGGAATTCCTCACGACTTATCTTTCCGAGAGAGGACATCCCTCTAATGCCACCATCGAAGGAAACAAAGCTCTCGATTGGCTCAGCGAAAATCGATGTGAAGTAGTCGTCGTCGGCCTCAATTTGCCAAATGTTAATGGAATGTCTTTGATCGCATCCGTCCGTGCGATCGACGCCAGACTGCCGATCGTGGTTTTCACAGAGAAGGGTTGTGATGAGGCGCAAGTGCGAGCGGCAATGCGTGCGGGCGCGAGCGGATACGTGAGTAAAAATTTGCCGGTGGAACAGCTGTACTGTGTCCTCGCAAGAGTGTTAGCAGCGGCGCGATACAATGCACGGCGCGTTCGGTTGCAGCGAGAATTACTCGGCGCAGCCTAATTTGGCACCGCTTCGTTAATCAGCGCCCTCAAGTTCTCGATCGAAATACACTCCGCGCCGCACGCGCTGGCTGTTTCCTGTTCAAGGAAATCAGAAGTCGCGACCGTAAGGTCGAATTTTTCAGCATATTTGCTCGCCAACCGTTCAATGATCGCGTCTGCAGTCTGTCCAGCGCGCGAATAAAAAACCTGCACGCTGTGCGGCTCCGATTGTTCGGTGGCAGACGTCCCCTTGCCATCGAAAACCACGACGACGCGAACGCCCGTATAATCCTGGTAATCCCGAAGTTTTTTGATCAGGGCATCGCGTGCCAGAGAGGAACGCCGCGCGTGCAGCCGATGCATTTCCGGCCAACCGAAAATCGCGCTGTGACCATCGACGATAAGATAGCGAGCGCGCACGGAACAACTGACATTATTCCGCCGGGGCCGGTGGTGACGCGGATTTCTTTGGCTTAGCGCGCGTCGCCTCGCGCCGCATCGATTTTTGCTTGGCTGTTTTGCGCTCGAGGTAAGCTTTACGACGTTTTCGTTTGGCGCGTCTGCGGAGTTGTTGACCCATGCGACACCATCTATAGGGCGGGCCGGACAAGCGCGCAAGAATTGTGGCAGGTCTTCAGCCTTGGCTCGTGGGGGAAGACAGGCCGCGGGGGCCTATCTTCCTCTGCTTCCGATTTCTTTCGGTTCCTAATTGTAGGGCGGTCATTCTGGCCGCCGACTGTGACATTGGCGGCGAAGATCGCCAGCCTAAATTTTCAAGCCTTTTATCGTGCAAAAAACTGCACGCTGGCCTGTTCGGCGGGGATAGACCGCCCGCCGCTACAGAAATCTCAACGCTGCGCCTTTTGCGTTGGACGGACTTCCCGATAGACGTATGAATTTCGCATTTCCGTATTGCTAATTCGGCCTCCTTTGGTGTAAAAAGTCCTTCGGGTAAATCCATCTGTGAATTCTCCGAAGCCGCTCCTCGCTATTTCGGTGTCGCTCCTCCTCATTTCAGCTGTATTCGGCGTTTTGAATGGAGGCAAAGCCAAGGCGTTGCGTAACGACGTAGCTACGGCCACAAGTCAGCGCGAAACGGCCGAGCGCCAGCGTCAAAGTGCGGAAAAAAATATCAAGGACCGGGAAGCGAAGGTGGCGAACGAAGTAACGAAGATTGCCGGAGACGAGAGTCGGATCGCCAGCGCGGAAGCGGAATTGGTGAAGACACAGAGCGAAAAATCGGATTTGCAAGGTAAGCTGCAAGCGAACGAAGCCCAGATCTCCGAGTTGCAGAAACACGTCCAAGAGATGACCCAAACCTCGGCGAACCCAAATCCAGGCGCGCCCTCGGTAGCAGAGTTACAAGCCCAGCTTGATGATGCGCGGAAACAATTGGACAGCGCAGAACACGAGAAGACCTTAATCGCCGAAAAAATGGGGCCGGCGCGTGAACCAGCGCGCGGACCGGAAGTAATGGTGCAGCGCCGTGAGCCGAGCTTCCATCCTTCCGTCCGCGGAACTGTGCTAGCGGTGAATCAAGCCTACAACTTTGTCGTGCTCAATCTCGGCAATCGTCAGGGGCTGGAGCCGAATGCCGAAATGTTGGTGCTGCGCGACACCGTCATCATCGGAAAAATTCGCATTTCGTCAGTTGAACCGGCAACATCTATTGGCGATATTCTGGGAAACAGCCTGGCGCGTGGCGTTCAGGTGCAACCCGGTGATACCGTCATTTATGCTGGCTCGAATTCCTAAACGAACAATCTCTACTTTACTGCTTTTGGCAGGCTGCATGGCTCTGGTTGCTTGCGCGACCGAGAAACCGCAAGTTTCGCTGGTCGATGATCCTGATGCCAAAAAAGAATCCCAGATTCCCTGGAACAAACAGGAGAAGTGGGAAACCCAAGGTCAGTTCGCCGGAATGACCGACCGGCGCTAAGCGTCGAGTCCAAAGACGCGGTGGGTATCCTGCCCGCTGATGCCAGCACAATAAGGATTAGGCAAGATCAGATCCAGAAAGCCGGCGGGTGGAGTTGTGGCACAGCCATCTTGGCTGTGGGGTCAGTGGGCGGCTTGCCCGCTGATCGTAACGATACTGAGTTCGGAATCCAACAAAGCTCGCTCAGATCCAGAACCCTGGCGGGATGGTTGCGTTTTTCGGAATCACGACAATTCCGTCGCGAATGTAATAATTTTCCGCGTCGAAATTTTCCGGTTTCCCTTCCGGCGTAACCACAACTCCGTCGGCAATGCGTGCGTTTTTGTCAATGATAGCGCGATCGATTACGCAATTGCGGCCAATGCCGATGGGAATTTTCTCCGAACCGCGATCGCTACCGAGTTCGTAAAAATCAGCGCCCATCACCACGCAGTTGCGAATGGTTGCGCCGCTTTGAATGATGCTGCGCACTCCGATAACGCTGCGCTCGATGTGGCCATCGGATATGATGCAGCCGTCGGAAATAATTGCCTGGCGCAGGGTCGCGCCGTTGATCTTGCTCCCAGGGAGAAACCGGGGATGAGTGTAAATCGGCGCGTCGGATTCGAAAAAACTGTAGGCTGGAACCAGGTCGGTGAGATCGAGATTGGCTTCGTAAAAGGCGCGAATCGTTCCGATATCTTCCCAGTAGCCGTCGAAAATAAAGGCACTGACGCTATGCGTTTGGATCGCAGCCGGGATGACGTCCTTGCCAAAGTCGAACAAGTCGTTGTTGAGGCACTCGATCAGCACGTTGCGATTGAAGATGTAAATTCCCATCGACGCCTGAAACAATTCCTCATCGGCGCCGTGCCCGATTGCCGTGAGTAAAGGGCGGTCCATTTTCATCTCGTCGAGCACTTTTGCCTCCTTCGGCTTCTCGACGAACCGGGTGATGCGGCGGTCTTCACCGCTCGACATGATTCCGAACTCCGCCGCCTGATCGCGTTTCACCGGCTTGGTCGCGAGCGTGATTTCTGCGCCCGAGCGAATGTGCTGATGCAGGAGCGAGCGAAAATCCATCCGATAAAGTTGGTCGCCGCTCAGAATTAAATAAAACTCGAACGGTCGCTCGAGGAAGTAACGCATGTTTTGCCGGACGGCGTCGGCGGTGCCTTGGTACCATTGCGAACCTTCGGGCGTTTGTTGGGCCGCCAGAATATCGACGAAGCTCCGGGAAAAATTGTCGAATTTGTAGCTTGCCTGAATGTGGCGATGCAGCGACATGGTGTTGAATTGCGTGAGCAAATAGATCGAGCGCAGGCCGGAGTTCAGGCAATTGCTGATCGGGATATCGACCAATCGATATTTTCCGCCGAGGGGCACGGCCGGTTTTGCGCGGTCCTTGGTTAATGGAAAGAGTCGCGTGCCCGCTCCGCCACCCATAATGATGGCGAGAGTGCGCTGGGTCGTGCCAGGCGGAAGCGCAGGCGTTTGCATCGCGCTAATGTGATCGCAAACCGGAACCGCTGCTCGCAAAATTTTTGTGAGCGACTTCCACTATCGGGACGCATCTCCTCTCTCCCGTGGGAGACACGGACGCAAAGCGGCAGTGAGGGGCAGGAAGAGAAAAGCCGAAGACGGATCGCGTTCAAGGGAACCGGCCGCCGAAAAAGGAAAATCCCTCACCTTCATCCTCTCCCTTTTGGAAAGGGAGAGGCAAAAATCATCCTACGGTGAACGCTGAGCAGATTCGGCGAGCACCGTTCCTTGTCGACTGTCTGCCGTCGGTGACGGCGGCAGCTACAACGGCTGAAAATATGCTATAATTCCCCTCTTAAAATTATGTGTGGAATCGTTGGATACGTCGGACGCGCCGAAGCGGCGCCCATCCTTCTCGATGGTCTACGCCGCCTCGAATATCGCGGTTACGATTCCGCCGGCGTCGCGATCGTAAATGGGAAGCAGATGGAGACGCGCAAATGCGCCGGACGAATCGCGAACCTTGCAAAATTGATGACCGAGAGGCCGCCCTCGGGGCAGTACGGCATCAGCCACACTCGTTGGGCCACCCACGGAAAAGTGACCGACGAAAATGCGCATCCGCATTTCGATCAGAGCGGAAAAATCGCGCTGGTGCACAACGGCGTGATTGAAAATTACGCGGCGCTGCGCGAACAACTCGAGCGCGAAGGCGGCCACCAGTTTACCTCCGACACCGATACTGAAGTGCTGGCGCATTTAATCGGCAGCATTTATGAGCAAATTGACGGCGCCGATTCCAAAGCTCGCCTGGTCAATGCCACGCGTGCCGCGCTTAAACAAGTGATCGGTACCTACGGCATCGCGCTCGTTCATTCCGACATCAAAGAGTTCATGATTGGCGCGCGCCGCGGTTCGCCTCTGGTCCTCGGCGTCGGCAAGGATGAGAATTTTCTCGCCAGCGACGTGAGCGCAATCGTCGCTCACACTCGCGACGCCGTTTATCTTAACGATTTCGATATCGTCGCGGTCTCGCGCGATAAATTCGAAATCAGCTCGGTCGCGGGCGAGGCCGGCAATTATCAAATCAGCAAGGTTGAGTTTGGGGCGGAAGACGTCAGCAAGGGGGACTTTCCCCATTACATGCTCAAGGAAATCTTTGAGCAGCCGAACTCGGTGCGCGATGCCATGCGCGGACGGCTCAACACCGAAGAATGCACCGCCAAACTCGGCGGATTAAACATGACCGCAGCGGAATTGCGCGACGTCTCGCGCGTCGTGCTGACTGGTTGCGGGACGGCATTGCATGCCGCGCTGGTCGGGGAATATCTCATCGAACAACTGGCCAACATTCCGGTGGAAGTGGAATACGCCAG
>QHRA01000042.1 GCA_003221295.1 Verrucomicrobiota bacterium
GAAGTCGGTGCTTCGTATCAGAACGACGTGTCACCTCCGATGCGTGATGTGCCGCCGTGGAGTGCTTCTGGCCCAAAGCCGCAACACGAGGCCAACGAAAACCCTAAGGTGCCTTACCGCCATAAGGACAGCGCTGACCCCGTCATCCAGAAGACGTCCGTCTCCATCCGCAATATGGTGGCGCCCAATGTGCCAAGCCCGCTTCTCAACTTTGATGGCATCTCTTTTCCCGGCGTGGGATGCAACTGCGCGCCGCCCGACACCAACGGAGCGGTTGGAAAAACCCAATATGTGCAAATCGTAAACGAAGGGTATCAGGTTTTTGACAAAGCCACTGGGGCTTCGGTCTTGGGACCAAACAGCATCTCTTCAGTCTGGACTGGCTTCGGTGGTGTCTGCGAGACCAGCGGCAGTGGCGATCCGGTTATGCTCTACGATCACCTGGCTGATCGCTGGGTCATCAGCCAGTTCGCCGGCGCGTCCGGCGGCCCAATTACCGACGAGTGCGTCGCCGTTTCCACTTCCGCTGATGCTACCGGCACATACAACCGCTACGGCTTCCATCTCGGCACCAACTTTTTCGACTATCCGAAACTGAGCGTCTGGACCGACGCTTATTATATGAGCATGAACGTATTCAATGCCGCCGGGACGTCTTATCTCGGTCCCCAGGCGTTCGCTTTTAATCGCGCGAAAATGTTGGCCGGCTTGCCCGCCACCTTCATCAGTCCGACCGGAGCCCTGGGCGGCAGCGTGGATCCTTTTTTGCCCGCCGACATCGACGGCCCGACATTGCCGCCAACGGGTGCGCCCGCGACGTTCGTCGGATTTCCGGGACAGGCGTTTAATCCAAACTACACCACCTATCATTTCCACGTGGACTTTGCTACGCCGGCGAACTCCACCTTTACTACGTTTGCGAGCCCGCCGGCTGCGGGCTTTACCGCGCTTTGTCCCACGACGCGGAGCTGCGTGCCGCAGGCAGGAACTTCCTCGAGAGACAACTTGGACGGCATGGGCGACCGCTTAATGTTTCGGGCGGCCTACCGAAATTTTGGCACTTATGAGTCTGTGGTTTCAAACTATTCGGTGAATGCGGGCGGTGTAGCAGGTGTGCGCTGGTTCGAGCTGCGCAACGTAACCGCCGGACCGGTGACAGTCTTTCAAGAGAGCACTTACCAACCTGACACGACCTGGCGCTGGATGGGAAGTGCAGCCATGGATGGGCATGGAAATCTCGCGATTGGCTTTAGCGCTTCGAGTTCGACCATAAATCCCCAGCTCCGCTACGCCGCGCGGCTCGCGACCGATCCCTTGAACACGCTGGGCCAGGGTGAAGCCCACTTGTTCGATGGCACTGGCAGTCAGAGCGGCACCAGCAATCGCTGGGGCGATTATAGCGCATTGGTTATCGATCCAGTAGACGACGCCACTTTCTGGTATACGAACGAATATTATTCCGCGAACGGCTCCTTTAATTGGCGCACGCGCATCGCTAGCTTCAAGTTGGCTTCGGGAGCCCCGACCCCAACGCCAGCTCCCACGCCAACTCCAACTCCGACACCAACGCCAGCTCCCACACCAACTCCGACGCCAACGGCAACTCCGACTCCGACGCCAGCTCCAACCCCGACGCCGACGCCCGCACCAGACTTTTCGCTGTCGATCACGCCTTCGTCTGTGACTGTGCCGCGTGCTGGCGGAACCGCTTCCTATACCGTGACAATCACGCCGACAGCAGGCTTCAATTCTTCGGTGACTTTGTCCGTGAGCGGCCTTCCCGCCGGCGCAACCGGAAGCTTTAATCCGAATCCCGCCACCAGCACTTCAGCATTAACAATAA
>QHRA01000043.1 GCA_003221295.1 Verrucomicrobiota bacterium
GGCCGGCTTTCCCCTTTTGGGGTTGGAACGCCCGCTTTACTTCGCGGCTCGACGGAGTCTCGCCCTACCAATGTGTCCCCGCCAAGATTTCACTGGTAGGGCGACGCTCTGCGGAGCCGCAAGCAAGCTCTCAGATGAAGGCGGCGATCTGTCCCTAGCTCAAAATCACTTCGCTGCCTTCACGGGCAGCTTCCACCGCTATCGATTTGCCCACCTGCGCGATCTGCATCCGGGCCTTGTCCACGATCTTGTCCACCATTTCGTCGTCGTGATTGGGATCGTGATGGAACAACAAGAGCCGTTTTGCGTCGGCGTCGGCCGCGAGTGAAACCACGCTGCTGACCGAGCCGTGCCCCCAGCCAACGTGCCGCAGATATTCTTCATCGGTGTACTGCGCATCGACAATCAGCAGGTCTGCTCCGCGCAAGAATTCGATCAGATCGGCGCGTTCTTCCGCGGGCGATTTGAATGTGCGCGCGGTATTTTCAACACCGCGATTTCGCAATTGCACATCGAGTTGGTCGAAAGGTTCATTGTCTGGCATGTAAACAACCGAGCCGGCTGGCGTGTAAATGCGATAACCCGCGCAAACCCCCGGATGGTTCAAAAATTTGGAGCGAATCCGAAGTCGGCCGATCTCAAAATCCATTTCCTTGAGTTCCTCGATTTCAATTTTACCCGGCAACTCCGCCATGGTGACGGGAAAAAACGGAGTCTCCATCTGGCCGGCGAGGATTTCACCCAGGCGGGTGCGAGTGCCATCATAACCGAAAACCTTGAGCTGATTTTTTCCGCTGTAAGCGGGCAGGAAAAAAGGAAGTCCCTGGATGTGGTCCCAGTGTGTGTGCGAAATTAGGATCGCCAGTCGGATCGGATCGGAACCGAACTCGCGCTGCAGCGATTGGCCGAGAAGTCGAATTCCTGAACCCGCGTCGAGGATTATGATCTCGCCTTCGGCCCGTACTTCGACGCAACTGGTGTTGCCGCCGTAACGGACCGTGCCCGGACCCGGTGTCGGAATCGAACCACGAACGCCCCAGAAAATTACCCTAGTCTTGGAGGCGCTCACCTTACTCATCGAAGATTGGAATGATTGTGACACGCAAACAATGACCGACCAAGAGTTTTTGCACAGTCCGATTCATGGTTCACTCTTAGCGGTGATTTCTAAACCGCATCGCGGTTGTTGGGCGTTGTTAGTGGCGGCATGGACCTGGGCGATCTGGAGTTGCGCGGAATACTGGCGCGGGAATCCCAATTATTCCTACGGATGGATTGTTCCCGTGCTTGGCTTCGCTTACGCTGCTCGCAGATTAACGCTCGCGCAAATAATCGCCGGCATCATGCCCGAAAATATCGCGCGTCCAATACTGCCAGTCTCGATTTGGCGAATTGGTTTTTTTGGAATTGTCGTGGCCGCGATAATTTTCGGTC
>QHRA01000254.1 GCA_003221295.1 Verrucomicrobiota bacterium
CCAACAAACGTGTCGCTGGTCTTGTTGTTACCTCCCGAACGGGCGCTGTAATTCGGGACGTTGGTATATACGTTTGCCGAAGTTGAAGCGCCAATCGTAACGACTACACCGTTTTCAATCGTGACCGTGTTGGCCGCGATCACCGCAGCGGTCGCGGAGCTGTTCAGCGTGACGTTGGAAACGAAGTCGATGATACCACCACTGCCACTGCTACTTGGAGCATAAAGATGCAGTAACGTGTTGGCCGAAATGTTACCGCCGCCGATTCTCAGTGTACCATTGCTGCCGAAGACACCCACCTTCACCGTGTCTGCAGTGATCGTGGCGTTGTTAAGGGTGAAGGTCCCGTTACCATCAATAAAGCCGAGAAACGTTCCGCCAACATTGTAATTTCCGCCGTTAAAATTAATCGCGGCGCTGGTGGCTCCATCGCTGCCGTCAATGCGGAACGTCGCGTCATTTGTAACAACGACCGGGTCTGAGGCAGAGACGTTAATGGAGGCGCTCCCACCGATTTGCCCGCCCTGGCTATTGTTAATTTCTGCCAGTAACGAAGCTGCCTGTATGCTGGCAGCTGTGACGCTAATGGTGGCATTTTCACCAATCTGTCCGCCCTCGAGCCCGTCAGAGTTGCCGTAGTTGAAGATTCGAAATAACGCGTCACCCTGCACCCAAAGATCGCCGGAAAGTGCCAGGTTAATCGAAGCGTTATTGCCGATGCGACCGCCGAGATAATTGTAAATGTCATCAGATAACGGGCCGGTACTGAAGTTGACCGCACCCACATCGATCAGTGCATCGCCGCCGATTGTTCCGCCGCCGAACCCTTGGAAGTTGCCATTGGCGACGGTGAAGAAACTTGAGCCCGGGGCACTGATGTTCTGCTGGGCTTGGACGACCGCATCCGCGTTTCCACCAAGTGATCCGCTGCCGTTTGTGTAAATCGAGGCTTCGAGCGCCATTATATCCAGACCGGGAGTGCCTGAGGCCGTTGAAGTGGTGAGAATATCCTGCGCGGTCAGCAATACGCTGGCGTTCCCCCCAATAGTTCCGCCAGCGATGAAGGTTGTCGGGTTGACTGAAAGAAAGCCTGTGTCGTAAGTAGCGATCAGAATTCCGCCGTTGGCGCTCAGGTCTCCCGAAACCGCGACAACGTTTTGCGCGTTACCAGCGATGCTGCCGCCGGCATTAGTGCTGATGAAGCTTTGGAAGAAGCCGCCGGGCGGGCCCGATGTAATTCCATCGGCCCCGATTAGACCGAGGTTTGTGACACCGCCATTGCTCGTGTCGATCGTTGGATTGCCATTGAGCGATAAGCTCTGGAACTTAAAGACGGCAATCGGCACATGTGCCGGGTCGGCAAAGAACTCGGTATCAATGTTCAGCGCTGTATCGAAGGCTGATGTTGGGCCAAAAGCCCACTGCGAGAAGGCCCCGTCATCGGTTGATCCTCGGTAAATTTTTCCGTAATCGGTGACGCCCTTCGTCGTGATGGATGGATCAGTGGTGATGGTGGTTCCGCTGGTAATGACGCAGGGATTAGATGACGCGATCACGGATGGGGTCCCGAACTTGTCTGGAGTTGGCACGGGCGTTAGAGTTGCCGTTGGCGTTGGCGTTGGAGATTGAGCGGCGTTGCTTTCAGCGGATACCGCCACGTCGACTGTATTGGGATCAGCCAGGACCACATTTGTCCCGCCTCCGTAAATCATCAGATTCGTTTCATACAACTGGCCGGAACTTTTTTGCTCGTTTTGTTTAGTCTTCTCAAAAGCGATTAATGCTTCGCTCCCGAGCGGGGTCGAAAACCCCGTGACCAGGAGTGAGCTTTACGTGATCTTGCCAATATCGACGTCCACCGGCTCGGGGATCATTTTCGAATCTGCCCGCATGATGATCATTTGCCCTGCCTTCACCAGGGTCGACTCTCCAAGGCGTCCGGGTAAATAAAGCCGCGCGGTTCCTTCCAACACGATAAACTTGTAGTAGGAATTCTTATTCTTTTTCGTTAACGCGTGTGTCTCCACCATCACGGTGGTGCCGGTGATCGCAGCGGTCACCGCCGATGAATTGATCTTTGCTCCACCGGCTCCTTTCGGGACACGCAGAAGCATCGCTCAATCTTGCAGGTTCAGGTTGCGAGTACCTTCGGAGAAACTGAAGAGCGTGTTGGCTCCTAAACCGAGCCAGAGTTTGATCGGTAAACTTTAACTCGCTGCGCGAATCCACTCCGGTGCGCACCGCTGTCCCATCTCGCACCTCATCGCTGATCGCGGCTGGGCGCGCCGCCGCACCGGTAGGCAATAACTTAACATCTTTCACGACCTGAGTGACCCGCGCTTCCTCTAATTGCGCGGCAGGCACACTTACGGCAAAGCCGATAATTACGCCTAGGAGAGATAGTTTCCGAATCGCGACGCGGGGGGTCATTCGGAGGGACACTGGCATTCTTAGAATTTAAATGTCAACGCTAATGCGCCGCCCAGATTAACCACGGAATAATCAAAAACGCTGTGGTTCGACTGGTTCCAAGCAAAAGTACTAACCGCACTCAAAGTCATCCAATCTCGGACCCGGTAATCGGCGGTGACGGCGAGTAGCTCACTTACGTCATTTCGACCGCCCTCGTAGTATTTCTTAAATAACACTCGTCCCACCGCGTCCATCGAAAACGAACGGCTGAACTGCACATGATAACCTCCATACGCCTCGAAATCGCTTCGCTGCGGTTCACTCGGATCGGCTGCAACGCTGACGTTGGCCAGCGCCCCAAGGTTCAATTGCATTGCCCGTCCGAAACGAAAAGGCATGTCTGCGCTGGCAACAATTGAGTGATTAGCGAAGAACTCGTCCCATTCGTCCGTCGTCAATCGATTGTAATCGTAACGTAGCCGCAAAGTCAGGTTATGATAGTTCGGTAAGTAGTAGATGACTCCGGCAATGGCATCGAAGCTGGTGAAATTAAACGCGCCAAGTCTGTCGTAGTAGAACAATTGCTGAGCAGCGATGAATTCACCAAAGAGTGTCTTCATTAATCTTGGCTGGTATGCAAAAACAAATGACGGCGCCAAAACCCCGTCACTCACTTCGCCCGTTGGCACCAACGCAACATTGGAAGTCCAGTAGTAAGGCAACGAAGCCGAAAAGGTAAACGGCTGATATTGCTCCTGCCGTTTTAAGATCGCCTGCACTCCAAGATCGGCGTCATTGGCGCTCGGGGCGGCATAACCAAACGCGTTGGGACCCTGGCTTATCGGCTCACCCGGGCGAATGCTCGGTTCTGATCGGAAAATCTGCGAACGATCAACGTCCTGCGAGGTCTGCCCCGTTTGCCCCTTCGCTTTGCCGCAAACCAGCACCCCGGTCACGAGACACAACACGATTGCGAGGCTGCGGTAGGTCATTGGCAGAGGACAACGAACCCTGATTTCTGAATAGCTTTGCGCCTTACGTCAAGTTAATTGCAGGAAAAAGCGCCGACCTCGTACCCTTGTCAGTTCTTATCTTATGTTACACCTACAACCCGATTAGCTGCCGCTGCCACGGTACCAGCAACTGTTCCGCTCGCGTGCGATCTGCCGCAATGGCATCGATCGTCGCCCGCGGCGCGATAAACGATGGCTCGATTTTCAGCTCACTCGCGGCTTGATCACGTCGTTTTCGCATCCCCTCAGCTGCGCGTTCCATCTCGCGCGTCGGCCGTTCCCCTCGCCGCTTTCGTGTTTCCGGCCAGTCTTCTTCCTTCAAAGCAAGCGCGGAGTTTATCGTCGCCTGAAAATCGCGCGCCCGCCGCTCTGAAAAATGACGGAATTGCGGCGTTTCACCTCTGGAAGCAGCGCGCGCCGTCTCAATTAATTGATCATTCCGCAAAAAGTGAAAAGAGGGCCGATCGAATCGCTCCGCCTCGCGATCGCGCCAATGCCACAAGGCACGCAATATCGCCGCTTCCCGACCGCGAATCAGTCCCGAACCGCGAATTCGCCATGCTTCCTCCGTATCGCGCTCACGGTCGATCGCCGCCGATACGATAGCGCGCTCACACGACTGCTGAAACCATCCGAATCGATCGCGTTCGATCAGTTGTGTCTCCAGCTTCTCGGCTAGCGGCAACAAGTAATGAGTATCGTTACGCGCATACACTTCCATTTTCGGCGAGAGGGGGCGCAAGGCCCAGTTTGCTTTTTGCGAACCCTTGGCCAGCTCGATCCCGAAGTATTTCCCGACCAATGCGGCGTAACTAAATTCGCGTATGCCAAGTAATCGCGCGGCAATAACGGTATCGAACAATCGGATCAGCCGGAAATTGAGCGCTCGCCGCAACAAACGCAGATCGTAATCCGCGCCGTGCAGCACAATTTCTTTTCGCGCAAGGGTGTCGGCGAGCGGCGCCAGATTGTTTTCCACCAGCGGGTCAACCAGAAAATCGCCCTCCCGCAGACTCACCTGCAACAGACAAAGTTTTTCCCGATAGCAATGCAAACTGTCCGCTTCGGTATCGACGGCGACACGCGCGTTGCGTTCGATGAGAGGCAGTAGGTCGGCAAGCTGGGAGCTAGTCGCAATCAGACTCTGTGATAATGACGAATGACGAATGTCCAATGACGAAGGAATAACGAAATCCGAATCACACGTAGAACTCTGTGGCGGCCATTTCGACACTCGGTCATTCGAGCTTCCTTCGTCATTCGTCATTTGTGCCTCGTTACTTGCTGCCTTGCGCGTGGTCAATGAAACAAAGGAAACGGGCAAGATACCCGTTTGCGCCACAGACAGGGTGTCTGTGCTACTCGGCTGTTCCGTCATTTGAGCATTCGGGCGTCCTTCGTGCTTTGTCATTCTCCACGCGCTCACCGAAGCCCCGCTAGCAGCAATTCGGCATTCGTTTTCGTCGCCTGCAAATTCGAGATCAGCGTCTCCATCGCCTCGATCGGTGGCAGCGCGGCCATCGTTTTGCGCAGCACCTGCACCCGTTCCCATTCATCCGGGTGATAGAGCAAGTCCTCGCGGCGCGTTGCGGTTTGGAGTGGTTGAATGGCCGGATACAGCCGCTTCTCTACCAACGCGCGATCGAGATGCAGCTCCATGTTTCCTGTGCCCTTGAATTCTTCGAAAATCACTTCGTCCATTCGGCTTCCGGTATCAATCAACGCCGTTGCTAAAATCGTTAGGCTCCCGCCTTCTTCCACATTCCGGGCCGCGCCAAAAAACCGCTTCGGTTTCATCAGCGCTTTCGATTCCACTCCGCCCGACATGATCCGGCCGCGGTTCGGTTGCAAATTGTTATAGCCCCGCGCCAGGCGGGTGATGGAATCGAGTAGAATGACCACATCCTTTTTTAATTCGACCAATCGTTTCGCGCGTTCCAGCACCAGCTCGGCTACCTGGACGTGCCGATAAACATTTTCGTCAAAGGTGGAGCTGTAAATCTGGCAATCGACTTCTCGCTCCAGATCGGTCACTTCCTCGGGGCGTTCATCGACGAGCAAAATAATAAGCTCGATCTGCGGATGATTTACCCGAATTGCTTTTGCGATCTCCTTCAACAAAATCGTTTTGCCCACTCGCGGCGGCGACACGATCAACCCGCGTTGTCCGCGCCCGAGCGGCGCCAGCAAATCGACCGCCCGCGCGCTTAATGACTTTGTTTTATCATTCTCCAGCATGATCCGGCCTTCCGGATATTGCGGCGTCAACTTTTCAAAATCGATTTTCTCGCTCCATTCCGTCACGGGGGCGCCTTCGACTGTGATGAGTTCGTCCAAGACGAGGGATTTTTCGCGTTCGCGTGGTAGCCGCAATTTTCCTCCGACGCGTTGTCCCGGACGCAGCCAAAATTTTTGCAACATCGGTCGCAGCACTGCGGCATCTTCTGGCACCGGCATAAAATTTAGTTCCGGCGAGCGCAGAAATGCGATTGATTCACCCGGTTGATCGATGAATCCTTCAGCGCTGACAGTTGAACCCGCGCCCAACGCCGCCCGCATTAGATCGAGAATGTGATAATGACGTGTCCGTGCTGGCTGCAAAAAAACACCAAACTTTTTCGCCAGCTCCGCTAAATCTTCGGGGGACATCTTGTGGAGCGCAGTCAAATCGAGCGACGCCGGAGCATCCGCAGCCGGGACCGGTGCTGTAGCCGCGGTTGTTGGCCGCGGTTCTTTTTTCTCATCCGTTTCCCTTGTAGCCGCGGTCGCTGGCTGCGGCCGCTCTGCTTCGCCACCTCCCTTTCTTCCGAGGCCACCGACCCCGGCTACAGACTCGCTCTTACTTCCGGGATCCTCCACCCCGGCTACCGAATCTTCCCTGTCCATAAGTTCCCCAAAAATCGGGCCTGCTCCGCCAGCAGGCCCTCCGGTCCATTATTCCAAACCACATGATCAGCTCGTTTTACTTTTTCCGTGAGCGACATTTGCGCCGCAATGATTGCGGTTGCGGAGTCCCGATCCAGTCCTGTCCGTTTCATCAGGCGCCCTATTTGAATCTCCTCCGAGCACGCCACCACCACCACCCGATCGCAAAGTTTTTCTCCGCCTGTTTCATAAAGAAGAGGAATGTCGGCAAAAAAGTAGTCACTCGATTGGCGATGCTTTTCCGCTTCTCGGCTCCAGTGCTGGCGAATTGGCGGATGAAGAATTTGTTCGAGCTCGCGCCGTTTCTCCGGCGCCTGGAAGACCATCGCGCGAAGTGCGCTCCGATTCAACTGCCCATTTGTATCAAAAATGTCGTTGCCAAATTTGTCGCGAATTTCGGCGAGGACGGCTTGGTCATGATGCGTGAGCTCGCGCGCCATTGCATCAGCGTCGAAAAACTTCGCCTCCGGCAAAAGCTCACGCAGGCAATTTACAAAAGTTGTTTTTCCCGTGGAAATTCCACCGGTGATCCCGATCGCTGGCATCGCAGAAGAGTAGCACAGACATCTTGTCTGTGGGGCAAACGGGCATCTTGCCCGTTTTCTTGTTCCGATCAGCAAAAAGATAGCGCGATCGTTGTATCGCCTAAGCAATTCGTGCGTC
>QHRA01000127.1 GCA_003221295.1 Verrucomicrobiota bacterium
CACAAGGCCGGTAATCTCACGAAAAAGCAAAACGTTTTCGACGACTTCGCTGGTGCGGCGGAATACTTGATTAAAGAGAAGTACACCCACCCGGAAAAGTTAGCGATCCAAGGAGGAAGTAATGGCGGCCTGCTGATGGGCGCAATGATCACCCAGCATCCTGATTTGATGCGGGCTGTTGTCTCCCAAGTAGGAATTTACGATATGCTCCGCGTGGAACTCGCGCCAAACGGCGCGTTCAACGTGACCGAATTCGGCACGGTAAAAGACCCGGATGAATTTAAGGCGCTTTACGCGTATTCGCCATACCATCACGCGGTGGATGGGACGAAATATCCTTCCATTTTAATGATGACAGGCGCGAACGACGGGCGAGTCGCGCCGTATCATTCGCGCAAAATGGTGGCTCGCCTGGATGAAGCGAACAAATCTCAGAATCCGATTCTATTGCGGACGAGCTCCGCCGCAGGTCACGGTATTGGCACAGCCCTGAACGAGCGCATCAAACAATTGGGCGACATTTACGCATTTCTGTTTGCGCAACTGGGAATGACAGGCAAGGCCAAGTAATAGGCTAAAAGGTTAGAAGAGTTACAAAGGGCGTTTGTGTAACTTGGAACGATATACCTTTGTAACCTTGGACCCTTGCGAAGGAAAATACTGATTTGCGCTGCAGCGATTGCGATCTTCATCGTTATCGCTGCAGCGGTGGGGACGATCGTTTTTTTCAGTCCGCTGATCACTCATTACATTGAAAGCGGCGCGTTTCGCATCGGTATGGAAAAGGAAACTGCGAAGGGTTTGCATTTTCCTACCGGGCATTACTCCGCGATCCGGCGAACGAGCCCATTGACGGCACAAGCCGAAAGCTTTGAGGCAAGCAACGGAGAGCGAGCTCTGAAATCCGTCGATGCTCGCGGGATTACTGCCAGATTTGATCCCTGGGGCGTGTTGATACGGCAATGGAGGTTCAGTGAAATCCATGTTGGCTCAGGCGAAGTCGAGATCCAAATTTACCAGGCGAATCCCGAGGAGACTCCCTCGAAGCCATGGTTTGCGCTCTTTTTGCCGAATCGCGTCTACCTGAAGCGAATCGAAGCTGAACTCGCCAATGTGACCTGGCGATTCCGTGGGGAGCGCGCGGGTTTCTTTGGAACGCGACTACTCATTACGCCTCACGGCCGCGACTTCGATTACGTAGCAACTGGTGGCAACTTGAAGATCGCGTTGTTTCCAGAGCTTTATCTGCGTCGCGTCGATGTCCTCATCACAAAAGCAGCGCTTACGCTTCATAATATTGACCTGGCACCTGACGAAAGAAGTGAAGGAAACGTTCGCGGTGAAGGAACAGCAGGTATCGGAAAGAACAGGAGCATCGAGTTTAATGCGAATTTCGACCGCGTGCCGATACGCGGCTGGCTCCCGGATAAATGGAAAGCGCATTTGAACGGCAACGCCTTCGGTGGCGTTCATTGGACGGGAGCCACGCCGAAGCTGGAAAATTCATCAGGCGAAGGGTTGCTACATTTGGAAGACGCGCGCGCGGACAACCTGCCGTTTCTAAAAAAACTCACGGGACTCGCGCATGAAAGATCATTCGAGCATCTGGAGCTGACTGATTGCTCGCTCAATTTTACCTGGCGTTATCCGGGTATCGAAATCAAAGACATCGCACTTGAAGAGAAAGGGAAATTCCGCGTCGAGGGAGCAATCTCGATTGATCGTCGCGCGTTAAGAGGCGCAATTCATCTTGGAGTTGCCCGCAAACATCTCGATTGGCTGCCAAGCCCTCAAGAAATTTTTAGCCGCCAACAGGGGGGGTATCTTTGGACGACTGTGCATCTGTCAGGCACGATCGATCAGCCCGAACAAGATCTGAGCCCGCGCATTATCGAACTTTTCAAGGAATCGCCCGGTGCGTACCTGCAGCTTCTGCTTCGTCAGTTCGAAGACTGGCTCAAGGAAACATTTGGCGGCCATTAACACCCCTCTCGAGCAAACTCAATTGGTGACCGCCTCTTGAAGTGGCTTTTTAGTTTCTCCGGCTTCCAACATTCTAATTCGCCTCTCAACGTATGGTAATCGAATCGCAAGCGTGAGGCCTTTCCCCTGGGTGCTTTCGACGGAGAGTTCCCCGCCGTGCTCGCGTACGATGCGACGGACGATTAACAATCCGAGCCCGCTGCCGGACGGTTTGGTTGTGAAATAAGGCTCGAATACGCGGCTTAAATTTTCCGCTGACATGCCACTTCCAGTATCAGTGAAGCTGACAATTACGTGTTTATCGTCCAGGTCCGTTCGAATGCGCAACGTGCCATGGCGCTTCATAGCTTCGAGGCTGTTTTTGATCACGTTGTAAAACGCCTGCTTCATCTGCTCGCGATCCAGTTGAAGCAAAGGCAGGTCGGCCCGCAATTCCTGTTCAACGACCATGTCGCGGTCCTGAATTTCGGGCATGAAAAAGCGCACCGCTTCCTCAACGATCGCGTTCACGTTTTCCGGGTGGAGCCTGGGCTGCGACGGCCGGATCGCACGCAGAAACTGGGTGACAATGGAATCGAGCCGGCGGACTTCGGAACGGGCGACATCAATCGACTGTTGAAGTTCTGCCTTCGCGTTGTGTTCCAGTTCCTGCGCCTTGCGCTCCATCAATTGTAAATGGATGTGCAGCGAATTGAGGGGATTTCCGATTTCGTGCGCAACGCCTGCCGCCAGCAACGTAAGCGCGTTCAGGCGCTCTGACTCGATGGTTTGCTGCGCCGTGCGCCGGCTCTCCGTGATATCACGCAGGATCATGACGTGTCCGACCTGCCGCTCTGTAGCCAGCGTCGATGAACCCGACCCGCCGCGACCAGCGCTCGCCGCTACAACTCCGGTCTCGCGATGCTCAATCATCAACGGCACGATGTAAAAATTGATGAAGCGATTTTCCGGATAGAAGATCTCCATGTCGCGACTGAGCGGTCCGCCGCTTTGGGTCAGCGATCCCCAATCAAGCCCCCGAACGCGTTCGTCGAGCCGTTTTCCGATGACGTCTACCGCCTCCAATCCAAACCATTTGCAGGCCGCATCGTTCAAATAAGTGACCCGCCCATTTGAATCGGTCACAATGATGCCTTCATGGATCGCATTGAAGACGGTTTCCAGAAAACCTTTCTCCTGGGCCAGGCGTAGGAAGTAATTTTGAACTTCTTCCGGTCCAATGCGCCCGAGTCGCTCGATTAATTTCTCAAGGAAACCGGCCTTCATAACGCACGTCGCAGTGTCGAGTAATTAAGAAAGTTAGACCAACCCAACGGAAAGCTCTTCGTCGGTTTTAACTCCGAAAGCTTTCGTGAACAGGCGATTTAACCAATTCAATTTTTTCCTGCGCCGGCCGCACTTCAACAGTCAGCATTTCCACGCGCAGATAATTCAGTACGACCGGCGCAAGGATCAAGCCGGGGATGCCCATGAGCCGCTCGCCGATGATCAGCGCGATCAAGGTCAGCCACACCGGGTTCCGAATCCGGTCTCCGATGATTTTGCTGTTTAGCAAATACTCGAGCTTGTGAATCGCCACCAGAAACACCAGAGCGCCAATCGCCAATTTCAAGGACACCGTTAGCGCGACGAAGACAATGATCGTATTACTGATCAGATTGCCAACGATAGGTACAAGACCGCAAAGAAATGTGACCGCAATCAGCAGAGGCGCATGCGGCAGGCCAACCGCAAAGAGGAAGATCGCTGTCAATATCGTGTTGATAAACGAGATCATGATCTGTGCGCCCATAACCGTGGCGAAGCTGCGATAAAAATCGCGGAATCGCGTCGAAACCTCGTCGCAGCAGATGGAGTAGAGGTTGTTCTTCACGCGATGAGTGCCGCGGTAAGGGTCGAGGCCTGTTTTAATAAACAGGCTGCCGGCTGCGACAATTCCAAGCACTCCGAAAACCAGCAACGCGGTCGTGCTTCTGGCAAAGTTAGCGACGTTTCGCAGATAATTCGCTTCCTGTCCGAGCGCGTCGATGACCACCTGTCTCAGACTTTCAAAATCAGTGAATGGTAATT
>QHRA01000187.1 GCA_003221295.1 Verrucomicrobiota bacterium
AGGCTTAGTGCTGCTCTTTAGCTCGGGCGCGATTTTGCTGCTGACCGCTGCACAAGGAAAAGAGGGCCGCGTCACCCAGATCGTTCAAGACGTTAAGGTGTTGGCCCCACACGTCGCTGCTCGTCCGGCGCACTTGAACGATAATGTCACGGATGGCAGCGCTGTCCACACTGGCGCTGATTCACGTGCGGAACTTAGTTTTGCTGATTTAACAATTACCCGCGTGGGCGCGAATAGTATTTTTTCTTTCGATCAAGATGGCCGGAACGTGAATCTCGAAAGCGGAGCCATCCTTTTGCGGGTGCCAAAGGATTCCGGTGGCGCGCGTATTCGTAGCAGTGCGCTTACCGTCGGCATAACGGGAACGACGGTGATGTTCGAGTCGCATCCGCGCAATTACAGCAAGCTCATCGTTCTCGAGGGAAGCAGTGAGGCTTGGCTAACGAAACATCCGGGAAAGAAAATTACCGTACATGCTGGCCAAATGCTCATCGTCAAACCCGGCGCGACGCATCTGCCTGACCCAGTCGATATAGATGAAAGTCTCGTTCTCCGCACCGCGAGTTTGATTACCGAATTCCCCCCGCTGCCCAGTCTCGATCTCATGCGCGGCGTTGCTGCGGATCAGAAAAGATCGGGCGGACCACTTTTTAATCCGCTCGTCGACCCAACCGGTATGGGCGCGCGCGATGTGAATGCCTCAACTCGACCGCCACCGACCCCGCATCGAACTCCGGGCGACGGACAGCGTAAACCGTAAGCCGCGACAATGGCCGCTGCTTGCTGACTGGAGCGGCGACTTCGCTCGCACGCCGTAGCGCGCAAGCGCGAGGAGGCCAAGTCGCCGAAGGGTTGTGCGCTCCATGGGTGGGTGACTTGGCTGTCGCCCCTTCCAGTTGGAGCTAGTTATTCTTCGCGGGTTAGCGTGAACTCGTTCGCGCCGGAATAACCAGCGTCTGACCTGCTGCCAATTTCTTCGGATTGTCGATCACGTTGCGATTGGCTTCGAGAATCTGTTTCCAGCGCGTCGACGTTTTGTAAAATTTCCGTGAGATCGATGCTAAGGTATCACCACGTTGCACCACGTACGTTTGCTTTCCGGTTTCAGCCTGCTTCGTTTTTCCAAGGGTAGGGGATTGTTCAATCGCAGCGATATGGGTGCGTCCACGCGCTTCATCCAGATCTTTTCGCAACGACAAATTTTCATTCCGTAAGCGCGTTGCTTCGGCGCGCGAGATGAGCGCGTCGCCTGAGAGACTGGTCAGAAGCGCGATCTCGTCGCGTTTCACGAAGCCTTTGACATCGTTCGCTCGCGCGCCGCTGGGTGCGATGATCAAATAGCGTTTGAAATGATGCAGCGCGTTTAACGGATCGTTCATCTTGTCGTCGTAAAGCAGCGCGAGCTTGTAATGGACCTCGGCATCGCTCGGTTCGTCTTCCAGCGCGGATTCGTACAAGCTGATCGCGCGCGCAAAGTCGCCCGCGGCCGCTTTGCTCTCTGCATCTTTGAGTTGTTGCGCGTGCCGCGGCGTAATCATTCTATCACAGCCGGCACTAAGCAGCGCGGTCATGAGGGACAGAAGGATGAAACGCATCGCGCTTCTGATAACCACAGGTGTGGAGGACTGCAACGCGCAAAGATGCCATGGCCACTGGATCCTGCGGCAGTGCCATCATCAGCCGTCTGTGAGCGAATGAACATTTGAGCGTTGCACATGCAACATCGAAATGTTTACTCGGTTTTCGCCGACGGCTCCTAGTACTTGCGCAACGTCGGGTCGACCTCTTCGCGCCATGCGTCGAGGCCGCCTTCGAGATTAAGCAAATTCTCGAAACCTTCGCGGCGCAGAAACTCGATCGCGCGCGCGCTGCGGACACCAGTCTTGCACATCAGCACCGTCGTTTCTGTTCGTGGAATTTCTGTCAGTCGCTCCGGAATCGAGCCAAGCGGAATCAGTTGCGAATTTGGAATGCGCGCGATCTCAAATTCGAATGGCTCGCGCACGTCCACTAGTGCGACCTCGTGGCCACGAGATATCATTTCCTGCAATTGGGTAGCGGATATTCCTCGAACTCCTGAACCGTTCGAACGGTTGCAAAATTGTTCGTAATCAATCGGCTCCGTGATTACCGGTGATTCGCCGCACACCGGACAATTTGGATCGCGGCGAATATTAAATTCACGAAACCGCAGAGTTAGTGCATCAACATGCAAGAGACGCCCGAGGAGATTGTCACCCCTACCAACGATTAACTTGATCGCTTCCAACGCCTGAATAATTCCGATCAAACCGGGAACAACACCGAGAACTCCGGCTTCGGCGCAACTTGGAATGGCCTCCGGCGGTGGCGGCTCTGGGAACAGGCAGCGGTAACAGGGCCCGCCAAGATGAGGGGCGAAGAGCGAGGCTTGTCCTTCGAATTGGTGGACCGAGCCGTAGATGTTTGGTTTCCTTTCCCAAACGCACACGTCGCTGGAAAGGTAGCGCGTCGGCAGATTATCGGAGCCATCGACTATGATGTCGTAATCGCGAATCAACTCGACGGCGTTGCTCCCGCACAAGCGTGTGGTGTAGGTCTCGACCGCGACCGTTGGATTGATGGTAAGCAAACGTGCGCGCGCCGAATCGGTTTTCTCGCGGCCAACGTCGCTCGTTCCATGCAAGAGCTGCCGGTGAAGGTTGCTGAGATCAACCGTATCCTGATCAACAATACCGATCGTTCCAATTCCGGCGGCGGCGAGGTAAAGCGCCGCGGGCGATCCGAGCCCGCCGGCCCCGATACACAACACCCGGGCTTCTTTCAATCGACGCTGACCTTCCTCACCCACCTGGGCAAGATTGATTTGCCGAGAGTATCGGAGGAGCTCGTCCGTGCTTAAATGAGCAAGAGCTTCTTCACGGGCGCCGCTTTCATTCATCGCGGATAATTCTATCACGGTTTCCCAATATCGCGACGGGTCGCGCTAGCAAGGGAGGACTCGATCCGTCTCATTTTGCGCGCAATAAGTCCCAATTGATTCCGACGACACGCTTGTTCTCGAATCGCTTTAGCGATTTGGGAAAGATCAGATAACGGGCGCCTTGGGCTTGTTTAAAGCCGACGATTCCAAATTCAGTTCCACTCTCGCTTCGTTGAATTGTCATGACGCGATTATTCTTAATTTGAGATTGCAGATGTCGATCTGCCGATGGCTTTTGCCAAAGCGTATAAGATTCCGGACGTCCAGACTTTTCCACGATCTGAGCAAATCGCGCCGTCTTCACGTTCAACAATTTCATCTCGAAAAAAGTCCGCCAGAGAACTACGGCAAAGAAGGTCAGACTACCGTTGCTGCATTCCTGCCCTGGCGGGGTTCGTAAGCCCTCAGTCCATAGCCCCTGACGGAGGAAAAACCTTCGCGCAAGATCATTATCGTGCAACCGGAACGAGGGAGAGATCAGATCAGAATGACAAAATCCAAAAGTAGTAGCGATGAAGCGTCCTTTTCGGCGGTTCGCCTTTATCATTAATTGTCGTTCGTCATTTCCGCTTTCTCTCCGCATTGACAGCACTAGCTGCATTTGGTTGCATCGAAGGCATGAAATGGCTCGCTCTCTTCATGTTGGTCGCTGTGGAATGCTCTTGCACTACCATCGCCAACCGGCGCGATCTCTACAGCCCGCAGCCGGCGCCCGATCTCGATTGGCACCGGCAAACCATGACCACGACAACAACACGCACGGAAGAGGCTGTGTCGGTACCGGTTAACCGTTAACGCGTTGTAGCTGGGCCCCACTCCATGCCTATTATGCAAAGGGTAAATTGGCTTTGATCCGGGCGAGATCTGTTTCGTGTACGCGACCCATTTTAGCCAGCTGACGTTTTTTCTTAGCGTTCTTGGCTGACATGAGATGGCGCCGCGACGCGCGCGAACGAAGGATCTTCCCCGAGGCCGTCACTTTGAAACGTTTGGCGACCGACTTGCGGGTCTTGCTGCGAGCGATCGGCTTAGGCATAGGGCGCGCAAGATAGCGGCGACTGACTGGGTGACAACTTCTTATTTGCAATGCGTGTTCGGGACCGCAATTGCTTCGTGAAGAGGGAAGGGCTCCTTTCCTTATGTGCGGCCGATCTGGCTGGTCTAGGATCTGATCCATCGTCTTCGGGACACCGCGAGCCGCGATGAAACCGTGCCTTTGGCCAACTAGATAACCCGCCTTTGAACACAACCGTCGACTTGCCCAGTTATATTAACTTTCGCTATGCGCACCAAACAGTGGCTAAACCGAAGAGCGAGCACTTCTTGCCCGCTGGTTGGGAAAGCGCCAAATAAAATTGCTGCGTGCCGCTTCAATCTCGCAAGATTGTCGCCATGGCTGAGGAGAAGCTTCCGCGTGTCGTGATCGTGGGGGCGGGCTTTGGCGGGCTCGAAGCTGCGAAAAAATTAGCCTGCGAGAAGGTTCAGCTCATCGTCATCGACCGGACCAATTACCACCTCTTTCAGCCGCTCCTTTATCAGGTTGCGACCGCAGCGCTTTCGCCGGCTGACATCGCCGCACCGGTGCGCGCGATTCTCCACAAATGCAAGAACGTCGAAGTTATGCTGGCCGAAGTGCAATCGGTTGATGTGAACAAGCGCATGGTTCATGCGGGCGACCTCGATCTTACCTACGATTATTTGATTCTTGCGACGGGCGCGCGCCATTCCTATTTCGGGCACCCGGAATGGGAGCGCCTTGCCCCGGGCTTGAAGAGCCTTGAAGATGCAGTGGAAATTCGGCGCCGAATTTTGCTGGCATTCGAATATGCTGAAAAAATTTCCGATCCTGCGGCGCGCGCTGCAGCCATGACCTTTGTCATCGTTGGCGGCGGACCGACCGGAGTCGAAATAGCTGGAGCGATTGCCGAGATCGCGCGTTACACCTTGGCGCGCGATTTTCGCCACATCGATCCATCCAGCGCGCGTGTCGTCTTAATTGAAAGCGAACCACAAGTCCTCGCAGCATTTCCTGAGGATTTACGGGTCAGTGCGATGAAACAGTTGCGCGATCTCGGCGTGGAAATTCGCACTGGAGTGCGCGCCACGGATCTAACGGAAGATGGACTAAAGGTGGGAAACGAATTCATTCCTTGCCGGGTGAAAATTTGGGCCGCGGGCAATAACGCCTCATTCGTAGGAAAATCGCTCGGAGTTGCTGTCGATCGCGTTGGCCGGGTTGTGGTGCAGGAGGACCTAACGATTCCTGGACACCCGGAAGTACAAGTGATTGGCGATCTGGCCAATTTCACCGGCAAGGATGGGAACCCGCTGCCTGGCGTTTCGCCGGTCGCGATGCAACAGGGCCGTCACGCCGCGCGCAATATTTTGGGTATGATAGAAGGTCGAAAACCACAGCGCTTCTGGTACTTCGATAAGGGCAGCATGGCGACAATCGGCCGCAACAAAGCGGTGGCCGACTTACACTTGCTGCACCTGAGCGGATTGCCGGCATGGGTAGCGTGGCTGTTTGTCCACATCTTGTTTTTGGTCGGATTCCGCAATCGTGTCGTGGTCCTCTTTCAATGGGCCTGGGCTTATTTCACCTTCAATAAAGGTGCTCGCTTGATCACGCGTAACTTTCAAGCGGAGACGCGGCCGCCGAAGTGAAAAGATTTAGTGATTTAACGATTTGATTTTGCCGTAACGAGTGAAGAGGAGAATATCTTTAATAGTTCCTCACATTCTAAGATCAGAGATTCCCACGATCTTCAGCCGAATGAGATCTGATTCGACTAACACCTCGAACCAAAAAAGCGTTTCATCGGCTTCTTCTGTCAGAACGCTATCTTGGAAATGAAGTCGGCGGTTGAGCGCGCGCGACAACTCGCGCGATAGTTGGCCGCGAGCGACGTGCCTGATCGGAGAAACTGGCGCCCAACGATGCGAGTCGCTTCATCCTTCGGCGGTCTGGCGAACGCCTTGATAATGCGAACCGCAAATCTCTTTGTTCTAGCCTGCAACTGTTTCGCTCGATTAAGTGTGTTCATATTCAATCGTTAAATCACTAAATCGCTAAATCTTTAAATGAAAATCGCCGTCGTCGGAACAGGCGCGATCGGCAGCTTTTATGGCGGCAAGCTCGCTCATGGCGGGCGCGACGTTCATTTCTTGTTAAGAAGCGGAATCGCCAAAATTAAACGTTCAGGCATTCGCATCCGCGGGAAAAAGGAAAATTTTCACGTTGCCAGAGTGCAATGCTACGAGACTGCTAACGCCATCGGGCCGTGCGACCTCGTTCTGATTGCGCTGAAGGCAACGAATAATGAGGCCTTGCTCCAATTGATTCCGGCGCTCCTGCACCAGCGCACCATCCTGCTCACCTTGCAAAATGGATTGGGGAACGAGGATTTTCTCGCTCAACATTTCGGCGACGACCGAGTAATGGGTGGACTATGTTTTATTTGTCTCAACCGCATTTCTCCCGGTCTGATTGAGCATCTGGATTATGGACACCTCACCATTGGTGAATTTATTGGATCTCCAAGGTCGCGCACTCGTGCTGTCGCCCACGAATTCCAACAGTCCGGCGTCGTTTGCCAGGTGGTCGACAAGCTGATGGAAGAACGCTGGCGCAAACTGGTTTGGAACATTCCGTTCAATGGCTTGACGATCGCAGCCGGCGGCATCACGACCAAAGATATCTTGCGGGATGCTTCTCTGCATTCAGCGGCGTTGGCATTGATGAATGAAATAATCGAAGGAGCAAAAAGCTGTGGTCACAATTTGACGGGAGATGTTGCAGTCGAACATATGAAGCGCACCGAAACGATGGGCGCTTACAAGCCATCGACTCTGCTGGATTTTGAAGCCGGGCGCGCTCTCGAAGTCGAAGCGATCTGGGGCGAACCGCTACGTCGCGCTCAAGCTAACGGAGCAGCAATGCCTCGGTTGGAGCAGCTTTATGCGCTGCTGAAATCATTGAATGCCCGGGCGCGAATGAGACATCGCTTGCCGCCATCGATTGAAGTACGAAATCTTCAGCGCATCGTTCGGATTTCCACTCGCAGACTGCAAGAGTTCGCTAACATCGCCTGCGCGCTCGCGTGGAAACAGAAGCAACCGGAGGCCGAGATTGCATCCGTGCCTGCGGTCTCAGTGTTAATCGTGAGCGACCGACGAATGGCGGCGCTGCACAAAGAATTTTGCGGCCTCGCCGGCCCTACCGACGTGCTCACATTTCAGCACGGTGAACTCGTGATCAGCGCCGAGACGGCCGCACGACAGGCGCGGATTTTTCACAGCAACCTCATGGCCGAAATTCAATTGTATTTGCTGCACGGCTTGCTGCATCTGGCCGGGTTCGATGATGTCACAGCTCACCAACAGAAGCGGATGCAACGATTGCAAAACAAATTGTTAGCAACCGCTATTCACGGCTTGTAGCCTCCGCCCTGTGGGTGACGGCATCGCTTCGCACAACGAAGCGGCTACAGAGCGTTTGAAGGAACAAGACCGCGTGTTAACTTTTTCCATGAGCGGGTCGCCCGGGAAACGAGAGGCAAAATTCTCCGCCACACTGGTCATCGATTTTCCTCACGCCACGCTGGAAGCGCCGGCCATTGAAAAGAAGGAAGCCACCAGACAGGAAATCGAAATGCCCTGGAATGTCGTCGTGCACAATGACCCGGTGAACTTGATGAGTTATGTGACGATGGTGTTTCAGCGCGTTTTTGGTTATCCGCGAGAAAGAGCGGAAAAGCACATGCTGGAAGTGCACCATGGCGGCCGATCAATTTTGTGGAGCGGTGTCCGTGAAAGGGCTGAGCTCTACGTGCAGCAACTGCATGGTTACCTCCTGCTCGCGACGATCGAGAAAACCGTGTGATGGAAATCTGCCGACAGGACCAAGCGCTCGAGATTCGCGAGCTTGATCCATTTCTGGCAGAGCTGCTCAGGCAAGTCCCGGAAAGTGCGCAGCCAAAAGATTCGCCGGCAGCGGAAGAGCGTCTTTTCAGCGTGCCCGCGGCGCCGGAGGAAAAAGATTTGTGTGCCGAGTGGAAAGTATACGTCGTTCCGGAATTGCGCCGCCTTTTTCAATCCGCCACAGAAACAGTGCGGCAGGATTTGGAACAGTTGCAATGCACCGGTAAGCCATTCGCCAATTGTACTCTGCGCATTCCGTTGGCCCACACAGACGCATGGTTAAGTGCATTGAATCAGGCGCGGCTAGCTATCGCCGCCACCTATCAATTTAGCGATCACGAATTGTGTGACCATTATCGCTCGCCTCTCGGCAGTCGGCGCGACTTAAGTCTGTTTCAGGTCAACTTCTACGGCTTTCTCCAGGAGTTTATCCTACGCGAGATCGAAGGAAACAGTTGAAGCGCCGACGCGCCGTTAATGCGCTTGCCGGTTCTTCACCATTTCCATCAATCGCGCTTTGATCTGGTCGGAAGCCTTTGCCGGCTTCAGACTTAATGCGAAGGCCTCGCTCAGTGAGTAGCATTCGGCGATGAAGGCTTCCGCTTTTTCTCCAAATTCGTGTCGCGCATTTTCAAACTCCGCCATTTCGTCCGGGTCGAGCGCACCGACAACGAAGAGGCGGGCGCGGTTTTGAAACTCTTCAAAGCTCATCGCGTAGCTCCTTCAGGCCGTCGTAAATTTTCTTGAGGCCCAATTCCAGGCGCGTTTTCACAGTGCCCAGTGGTGTATTCGTTTTTGCGGCGATTTCGCGCTGACTCATCCCGCGAAAAAATGCCAGCTCGATGGCTTGTTCCTGCGCGGGCGGGAGCATTCCGATTACTCGCCGGATCAAAACCCGCCGATCACCGTCAAGGATTTCCTCCTCCGTAGAATTGTGGATCCAGGCGTCGGGCTGTTGTTCGGTCTCGTGTTGTAAACGCTCCTCCGCCCGGGCATAAGCTTGCTTTTTACGCAATCCGTCGATTGCGCGCCGCCGGGCCAGCGTTACCATCCAGCCAAGCGGTTTGCCCCTTTGGGCCGAGAAGTTTTTCGCCTGGTTCCAAATCTCCATAAAGATCTCTTGCAGCAAGTCGTCTGCCTCCGCTTCGTTATGGATGACCCGTAAGACCAGCGCTTTCAGAATTCCGTTGTAGCGATCGTAGAGCTGCGAAAGCGCTTTTGACTCCTCTCGCTGAATGCCCTCCATTAACTCGAGGTCGCTGGACGCGCCCGGTTTTAATGCCGTCGGTTGCGGCTGATCCAGGGCGCCCGCCTCTCCCTCTTTCTTTAGCAGTGGCCTTCGTGTTTTCAGACGCCCTCTTCTTCCAGTTAGATTATTTGTGTGGCAGTTGACTCCCTTGATCTGCGTTTCTCATTCAATGAGACGGACGCATAAGTTGGGAGTGTCCGGTGAAATCACGACGGCGTCCAATTCCTTGTCACGCAAATTTTGTGCGATCTTCGAAATATCGTGAAATCCCTCGACGTCTGGCACGGCGCAGGTGACGCGGGAGCTCCGCATCAAAATAACTCGGCATTGCGTCTCTCACAGCAACGCGCCTAAAGTCCAGACAATGTCTGATCCGCTTTGGTATAAGGACGCGATCATCTACGAGCTGCACGTGAGGACATTTCACGACAGTAACGCGGATGGTATCGGCGATTTTCGTGGACTGATGGAGAAGCTCGATTATCTCCAGGAACTAGGTATCAGCGCAATCTGGCTGCTCCCTTTTTATCCGTCGCCCTTGAAGGATGACGGTTATGACATCGCCAACTATCTCGACGTCAATCCGAACTATGGCACACTCGACGATTTCCGTGTTTTCCTGGACGCGGCGCACGAACGCGGACTGCGCGTTATCACCGAACTCGTCATCAACCACACGTCCGATCAAAATCCGTGGTTCCAAAAATCGCGTCGCGCTCCGCCGGGCTCGCCAGAACGCGAAGTGTATGTCTGGAGCGATACGCCGGAAAAATACAAGGACGCGCGCATCATCTTCAAAGACTTTGAAACGTCTAACTGGTCGTGGGATCCGATCGCGAAATCATATTATTGGCATCGCTTCTATTCCCATCAGCCCGATTTGAATTTCGACAACCCCGCCGTGCACGAAGTGGTCGAGCGGGTTTGCGATTTCTGGCTCAAGCTCGGCGTCGACGGCCTGCGACTCGATGCCGTTCCCTACCTCTACGAGCGCGAAGGAACGAACTGCGAAAATCTTCCGGAGACGCATGTTTATTTGAAAAATTTGCGCGCGCACATCGATGCGCACTTCAGCGGCCGTATGCTTTTGGCCGAGGCGAACCAATGGCCGGAAGATGCAGTCGCCTATTTTGGTAACGGCGACGAATCGCACATGAATTTTCACTTCCCGCTCATGCCTCGAATGTTTATGGCGCTGCAGATGGAAGATCGCTTTCCCATTATCGACATTCTCGAACAAACGCCTGCTATTCCGGACAACTGCCAGTGGGCCATGTTCCTGCGCAATCACGACGAGCTTACTCTGGAGATGGTGACGGATGAGGAGCGCGATTACATGTGGCGCGTTTACGCCAACGATCCAACTGCGCGGATTAATCTTGGCATTCGCCGGCGACTGGCACCATTGCTCGTTAACAGCCGTCGCAAAATTGAACTGCTCAACATTCTCCTATTCTCCATGCCCGGCACGCCGGTCCTTTACTACGGCGACGAAATCGGAATGGGCGACAATTTTTATCTCGGTGATCGCAATGGCTGTCGCACCCCGATGCAATGGAGCGCCGATCGCAACGCCGGATTTTCCAAAGCGAATCCGCAGCAGCTTTACCTGCCGATCACGATTGATCCGGAATACCACTACGAAGCAATCAACGTCGAGAATCAGCAGAAGAATCTCTCATCGCTGTTGTGGTGGATGCGGCGCGTCATCGCGATGCGCAAAAATTACAAGGCCTTCTCCCGCGGCTCGCTTGAATTTTTATTCCCCGAAAATCCAAAGGTGCTGGCATTTCTCCGTCGCACCGAAGATGAAACCATTCTCGTGGTCGTGAATTTGTCCCGGTTTGCTCAACCGGTGGAACTCGATCTCGCAAAATTCTCCGGCTGTATCCCGATGGAAGTTTTCAGCCGCAATCGATTTCCCGCGATCCGAAGATCGCGTTATCTGCTTACCCTCGGGCCGCACGCGCATTATTGGTTTGTTTTGCAATCTCCCTCGGCTGCGACCCGGGCGCGCAAACGGGCGCGCACACCTACAATCGCATCAATGCCGGGATTTTCAGAGCTGCTTACTGGTTCGGCACGACGCGACCTTGAGCGCACGATTCTTCCAAACTACCTCACCGGTTGCCGATGGTTTGGCGCGAAAGCGCGCACCATTCGGGAACTCCGAATTGTAGAAGATCCCCTGATTTCGCCGCACCCGAGTGGGGCACGCCATGTCCTTCTTGAAGTGAATTACACGGAAGGCGCGGCGGAAATTTACACCCTGCCGCTGCAAATCGCCCGTGATGAAAACGCCCACCGAATTTCCCGCGAGGCCCAACAGGCTGTGATCGCCGAGTTTGCCAATAGCAACGCCATCCTTCACGACGCGACCTTCGATCCGGATTATCGCGCCGAAATTTATCGCATCATTCGCGAACAGCGAAAATTGCGGGCGCGACGCGGGGAGATCGTTGGCTCCCCCTCAGCGCAGTTCGCGGCGGCTGAGGATTTGAGCGCGAATTCGCGCGTCATGAGAGGGGAGCAAAGCAATTCCTCGATCCTCTTCGGCACACAATACTTTTTGAAAATTTTCCGGAAACTGGAGGAGGGGATTAACCCCGATGTTGAGATCACGCGGTTCCTGACCGAGCGCGCGAAATTTCCCAATGTGCCAGCGTTTGCCGGCACCCTCGAATATCGCTCTGGAAAAAATACGGTGGTGCTCGCACTCATTCAGTCTGCGATCGCGAACGAAGGTGACGCCTGGACCTTTACCCTCGATTCCGTCGGCAGTTATTACGATCGCGTTTTGTCCCGTAAAGCGGACCTGAATGAAATCAGCTCAGCCCAACTCATTCAAGAATTGATCGGTGGTATTTATCCGGAGAAGGCGCGGTTACTTGGTCAGCGCACCGGTGAACTGCATCGCGCGCTTGCCTCCGAGACCGACGATCCTGCATTCGCGCCCGAGCCATTTAATGCCCTGGCGCAGCGGAGCGTGGTCCAATCGATGCGTGCTTCATCGCGGCGCGCTTTCGAGTTGCTGCGAAAGAAACTGGATGACTTGCCGGACGCGTTTCGCGCTGAAGCCGAGGAGGTCCTGGCGGCCGAAAAGCAAATTCTCGCGCAGGAGCGACGCCTTCTCGAGCAGCGGTCCGCCGCGCATAAAATTCGCATTCATGGCGATTTTCATCTCGGGCAGGCGCTTCATACCGGCCGCGATTTTATTTTCCTCGATTTCGAAGGCGAACCGGCGCGCCCGCTCGGGGAACGGAAATTGAAGCGCTCGGCCCTCCGCGATGTCGCTGGGATGATGCGCTCGTTTCAATACGCCGCCTACAGCGCGCTTTGGCAACCGGCGATGCGACAGGAAGACGTTCCGTTTCTGGAGAAATGGGCTGACGTCTGGTATCGCGAGATGAGCAGCACGTTTCTGCAAAGCTATCTCGCTGCCACACCCGACGCTCTCTTCATTCCACGCAACGAAGCCGATCTACGCATCGCGCTTGAAGCTTATCTTCTGGACAAAGCAGTTTACGAAATCGGCTACGAACTAAACCATCGGCCGGATTGGGTCGTCATTCCCATCCGCGGGATCAAGCACATTCTGAAATCGGGTTAAGAATTGCCGCGACAAAGGTTCGTCATCCCGAGCGAAAGTCGAGGGATCCAGAGGAATTAACCTTTAAGCTTGCGTAATGGGATCCCTCGACTAGCGCTCGGGATGACGATTTTAGTGGCAGTGCAACGACAGGCGCTTTGCCACGTCATATTCGTGGGTATTGTCACGGCCATCATGACCTCACAAGTCCTGTCCGAAAAAGTCGGCGTCGTTTTTGGCGTGGCGAACAAGCGCAGCATCGCCTGGGCGATCGCGAAGGCGTGGGCGGCAGCGGGTGCTCGATTAATCTTTAATTATCAAGGCGAGCGCCTAAAGGAAAACGTGGAGGAGCTGGTCGGCGAATTCGGCGAAAACGTGCCGCTTTTTCCCTGTGACGTTTCGAGCGACGAAGAGATCACAAAATTTTTCCAAGAAGTAAGGGGGCAAACGGACCGTCTCGATCTGCTCTTACACTCAGTCGCCTTCGCGCCGAAGGAAGCGCTCGAAGGCGAATTTGTGAACACAACGCGGGAAGCCTTTCGTACGGCGCACGATATCAGCGCTTATTCGCTGGTTGCGCTGGCGCGTGAAGCTGCACCTTTAATGACGAATGGCGGAAGCATTGTCGCGATGACCTACTACGGCGCCGAGAAAGTTGTGCCGCACTACAACGTCATGGGTGTGGCCAAAGCTTCCCTCGAAGCCAGCACTCGTTATCTCGCCTACGATCTTGGGCCGAAAAATATTCGGGTGAATTGTATTTCTGCCGGCCCGGTCAACACGCTGGCGGCACGTGGCATCAGCGGTTTCATGTCAATGCTAAAACATTACCAGGAGCGGGCGCCCTTGAAGCGAAGCTGCGATCCGGCGGAATTGGGCGCGACCGGAGTTTTTCTCGCGAGCGACGGAGCAGTTGCCATTACTGGACAGGTCATCTACGTCGATGGCGGCTACCAGATCATGGGAATGTAAGGTTTTCTCTCACGCTCATGCTCGTATTCGAGGTTTCTTTTCTTTCGAGCAGAAGCATGAGTATGAGCAGGAGCAGGAGAATGAAATGATTGCTCGCATCTGGCACGGCTGGACGAAGCCGCAGGACGCAACGGCTTATGAAGAGATGCTGCGCGACGAGATTTTTCCGGGAATCGCGCGGCAAAACATCGAGGGTTATCACGGCGCGGAATTATTTATTCGCGACGATGGCGACGAAGTTGAATTCCTTACTTTGTTGCGATTCGACTCTATGAAAGCGGTGAAGGAGTTCGCCGGCGAAAATCAGAGCAAGCCGGTGATTCATCCCAATGCAGAGGCGCTTCTCACGCGAATGGATGAGCGCTCACGGCATTACCGGATTGTCATCTGAGAGGAATTTAGGATTTAACGAGTTAGTGATTTAACGAATTCGGCTTCGCAGAGCGTCGCCCTACCAGCTATTTCGCAAGCAATGAAATGGTAGGGCGAGACTCCGTCGAGCCGCGTCTCGCTCGGGGTGGCAGAATCAAATCACTGAATCACGAAGTCGCTAAATCATTAAATGAACATCGCCTCCGAGCTGCGCCAGCTGCTGTCTGAAGACATTGTCGCTGACGACGCGCAAACATTGGCCGAGCACAGTGGCGACAAATGGTTCGCTCACGAAACGCCAGAAGTCGTCGTCTTCGCCCATTCGAGGGATGACGTTAGCAAACTCTTACGGTTTGCTAACGAGAATAAGATTCCCGTTACCGCACGCGGTGCAGGGTACGGCTATGTCGGCAGTTGCGTCCCGATCCGCCGTGGGATCGCCCTGTCTCTCATGCAGATGAATCAGATCAAAGAAATTGATTTTGCCGATGCGATTGCGGTCGTCGAGGCTGGGGTGATCACGGGTGAGTTGAAACGCGCGGCGCGCTCAAAAAAGCTCTTTTATCCACCCGATCCGGCAAGCTTCGAACATTGCACAATTGGTGGAAACGTTGCCACGAATGCGGGCGGCCCACGTTGCCTCAAATACGGCGTTACCCGCAATTACATTACCGGTCTTGAGGTCGTTCTGGCGAACGGCGACCTGCTCCGCACCGGCGGCCGCGTTCACAAAAACAAAACCGGCTTCGATTTAATCGGGTTGTTTGTCGGGTCAGAAGGAATGCTCGGCGTTGTGACCGAGATTACGGTCAAGCTTCTTCCGCTACCTCCGGCACGTGCCACCTTATCCGCGTCGTTTGAGACTATGTCCGAGGCAGCGGCGACGGTGCAGCAAATTTTTGCGGCTGGATTTTTGCCATCTTCGCTCGAAATCGCAGACAAATTTACACTCGAAGCAGCGCGACAAGACTCAGGGAGCGCACACGTTCCATCTGGTAATGCTCACCTGCTCGTTGATTTTGACGGGCAGGAAGAAACCGTGGGTGTGGAAATGCAGACGGTGCGTGATTTGATTAAGAGCCGAAAGCCATCAGCGCTCGAAATTGCGACGAACGAAAGTGACTGCGAGAAGCTTTGGGCACTTCGTCGCGAGTTCAGTAACTCACTGCGCGCGACCGGGCTGACGAAGTTGAACGAGGACATCGTTGTTCCGCGCGGGCGTCTGGTGGATTTAATTGCGTTTGCCGAGGGACTTTCCGTGCGCTCGGGATTCCCGATTGCCTGTTTCGGCCACGCCGGAGACGGCAATATTCACGTCAATATCATGGCGGATCGTTACAATCGCGAAGCCGCGGTGCGCGAAAGGGTGCAGGTAGCACTCGATGAGCTATTCGCGCGGGTACTGGAGTGGGGCGGAGTCATTACCGGCGAACATGGAATCGGGCTGGCCAAAAAACGCTGGTGGCCGGAAGCCAGCAGTCACGTTGCGCGCGACCTTCATCGGATGCTCAAGCACGCCCTCGATCCAAATAATATTCTGAATCCGGGAAAATTTCTCGATTAATGCGGTTCGTTTCTCTTCTTCTATCATTCCGAGCGGTACCGTCCGGATCGGACCGAGGAATCTCTAGCTACTGCCTTCTTTAAAGTTAGAGATGTCTCGACTTCGCTCGACATGACAGAAGTAGTGGAAAGTTTCTCGACCAAGTTGTAGCCGCGGTTGTTGGCTGCGGCTGGCGGAAACGCTTTGTCCTACAAAAGAGCCCGCGGCCAACGACCGCGGCTACAGTCGCACTTCCGCGAAAATCGCGTTGTGATCGCTCGATCGTCTGGAGGTTTGGATCACTCGCGCTGAATTTATTTTCGCGTTCCGAACAAAGATGTGATCGAAGCAGGCTGCCGGGAAAAGTTTATCGGCCGGCAAAGTGATGCGGCGGGCGAACGGAATATTTTCCCAGCACCAGGAAAAGCCGTCGTCACGTAAAGTGCTCGTTGTGGTTTCGTCGGCGAAGCGTGAATCATCCGGCGCGGTGTTGAAATCACCGCCGATGATGCAACTCACGCTTCCGAGTTTTCCGTAAGCCTCGTTCATCTCATGGATGTGCGCGATCAGTTGTTGCATCGATTCTTCCCGAATGGCGATGTCCTCGGAGATTTCGCCACGATTACTCTTCAAATGGACCGCGTAAACCAGCAGGAGATGACGCGGCGCGACTTCGTAGGCGGCAAAGGCAAATCCGCGCGGCGGGACGAGCGGGCCATTTGGTTTCCACATTTCGACCCAGGCACTCAGCGGTGGGAAACGGCTGGCAATTGCAACCTGCTGTCCGACGTCCTGACCTTCCCGCGGCGGAAAGTCGGAAACAACATCAACTTTGAACCCGGCAAGCGGCGAGATCGCGATGGTTGCGTTGTCAAAATCCCGGACCTCTTCCATTCCAATCACGTCCGCATTGATCCAGCGCATGTCTCGATGGACCGACGCGATTTGCGAGCGTTCGGACGCCACGGAGGCGTTGGGGTGTCGGCCGGGAAACCATTGAATATTCCAAAACGCCACTCGCGCGGTGTGGGGCGAAGCGACAGATGGACTGATGGTTTGCGCACCGGAATTTCCGCTGATTGCAAGAAGAACGACGAGAACGATCCATCTCAATTTCGCCATGAGCCCCGACGATAGCGCAGATTGATGATGCCGAGCGAATTTACTCTTATCCCAGATTGACTTCAGCGGCCTCATCGCAAAGCTCCATTGTGCTGGGATTGAATGAGAAGATCGAGCGTTCGCTTCTGAAAATTTTTCTTGGCGTTGTTGGATTAGTTTTTCTTCTCGGTGCTGGTGGCTATTTCAGCTTGAGCGCATTTCGCGCTTGGCAAGTTCGCCGGTGGCTAGCGGAAGCAAACGCGCTCATAAATGAGCACGATTATAAACACGCCAGTCTCGATGCCCAACGCGTATTGGAACTGAGTCCGGAAGATGCGGATGCCATGCGAGTAATCGCGCGCTCGGCCGAGAGCGCAGGTTCGCGCAGCGCGATCGAGTTTTGGCGGCGGGTGGCAGAGTTGAGCAAGAACGCTGAAAGGGATGTTCTTGCCTGGGCGCGCTGCGCCATTCGATTCCGTGATGCCGTTAGCGCGAGCAAAGCGCTTGATGCCATGCCGGAGCCAGGTAGAAGGGCGGCGGAGTATCACGCGATGCGAAGTGATGTCGCGCTCATCAGGCACGATTTGGCTGAGTACGAGAAGGAGCTGCTCGAGGCCAAACGAATCGATCCGCAAAACAAGAAATATGATTTGGCGTTGGCGACTCTCCACGTCGCGGCTAACGACGTTGCGACGCACGAGGTCGGCGTGCGCGAATTGCTCGATCTGCGTGACGATGAAGCTTTTCGACGCGATGCCATGCATCGTTTGGCCGATGATGCCATGCGCCGTAATCAAATAACGCGCGCGCTCGATTATGCCCGGGAGCTGGACGGTTCGCCCAAACGCGATTTTTCCGATCGTCTACTTTTGCTTTCGATATTGAAGGCTGCCGGCGATGGCGAAACGCAATCGTTGCTCGAGCAATTAGAAAAAGAGACAGCCGATGATCCAACAAAGGTCGGTGCGTTGATTGGGTGGATGAACTCACAAAAAATGTCAGTCGAAGCGGTGGCCTGGATCAAAACGCTGCCACCGACAATTCTGGCAAAGCGAACCGTTCCGCTCAATGTCGCCGAAACCTTCATGGCCACGAATGACTGGGACGGGTTGCGCAAATTTTGCGCGGGAACGAAGTGGGACGCTTTGGATTACATGCGAAACGCATTGGCGGCGAGGGCGCTGCGCGAAGTAGGTCAAGTGCAGGAATCAAGTCAGGACTGGAAGGAAGCGGTCGCTAAGGTCGGCACCCGTTCAGAACAAATTTTCGGATTGGCCGAGCTTGCTCGCAAATGGGGCTGGCAAAATGAAGCGATCGATTTGTGGTGGCTGGCGACGAAAGATCCAATCAATGCCGAGAAAACTTTGCGGATGCTCTACGATTTCTATGCCGGCCGCCGCGACACCCAAGAGCTTTATCGTGTGTTAGTCCATCTCGAGAAAGTGCGACCGAGGGATCGTGCCGTGTGCAACAATCTTGCGCAAATCTCGCTGCTTTTAAACTTGGACGCGGACCGGGCGAATCGGCTGGCGCGAGAGGTCTATGAACAGGAGCCTAAGAATACGAACTATGCGTCGACTTACGCCTTTTCACTTTACCTTCAAGGCGACGTAAAAAAAGCGTTGCAAGTGCTGGCAGGCTTTTCCGAGGCGGAGTTGGAACAGCCGCAAATTGCCGCTTACTACGGGGTCATGCTGGCGAACAGCGGCGATTTCTCGCGCGCTGCGAAATTTCTTGATCTGGGCGAAAAAGCCAGTTTGTTGCCGGAGGAAGAAAAGCTTGTCGAGAAGGCAAGGTTAACGGTTGCACGGCGTTAGTTTTTTCGCCCGAGATCGGCGCATTCAGCGCGGACACACCGATTCTTATGAGAAAGAAAGATCCTTTTGCTATCAGCCCCAGGAAACTGATGAAGCCTGGAACGTTCACTCACATGCTCGCGGTGATCATTTCCTCGATCACTTCTTTCTTTACTCACTCCGCACCCGCAAAAATTTTGCCGGCCAAGGAAAAAATAAGCAAGAAATCCGATCGCACCTCGGAGGATTCCTTTTCACTGCTGCGGACGACGACCGCATTTGTTCCGACGCGAGAGGATCCGCCCCGGCACGCGGAACGTTATCCCTGGAAAAAGGAAATCGTGACAACCGTTTTTTGGATAGGCGAGCAACCGACCGCAAACAATCCCATCCCCAATCGCTCGAGTTCGTGGGACAAAAATTGGACGCACAGCTACGGCGGATTCGACAATCCTGATCGCGGTCACCGCACTGGTTACATTCCGGCGAATTTCACCCCGAAACAGAATCCGTTTTATTGCGCGCTGCCCTACAACGACAAGGCCTCGACCGGCCATCGCTCGGAAGCGCCTCAGGTTGTTCCATGGTTCAAGGACGCCTATCAGGGTCCTGCCGTTAGCACGTGTAAAGGCCGCTGGGTCGCGATCCACAAAGGCAATCGCGTTGCCTATGCGCAATGGGAAGATGCCGGGCCTTTTCGCACCGATCATTGGCAATATGTTTTCGGCAACGAACGCCCCAAACCAAATCTGAACAAGGGCGCAGGCCTCGATGTTTCCCCAGCGGTCCGCGATTTTCTCGGACTTGGTGACACCGATGTGACTGACTGGCGTTTCGTGGATTTCGAGGAAGTCCCTCACGGGCCGTGGGCGCAATATGGGGACAACAATACCTTTGTAATCAATCAACGGCAGGGCGGTTCACAGACGGTTCGAAGCCACTCGAACGCTGATTTAATTCGGTAGAATTTCTCCCGGACATATTGGCGTATTGTGCTGCCGCGGTGGCTACAGTGCGCGAGTGGAACACAGGCCTGTGGCCTGTGCGCCCAGCGGGGATTTTCCCCGCTGTTCTTTCCATCAAGACTTCAGCGGACTAAAACTCGGCTGGGCGCACAGACTTCTGAGTCTGTGTTCCGGCCAGGATGCGCCTTGCGCGGTGTCAATTCGGCAAGGCGGCTCGACGCCGTATCTTCAACGTGGCCGATCGAGTCTTTGCCTCGGTCGCAAGCCGATCTTAATGTGGCGATTCTGCCGCAGGCGAAAGTTGAGGGCGCTGTTCGCGCATCTCGTTCGTGCGTGAGAAGAAAAAGAAGAATGCAATCAGACCCGCGAGAATAATGATGAACAGGAAACCGAAACTTAGAACGCGAAGCGTGCGATATTTTTCGCGGCCGCGCTGCCAGTGCAGGCGCTTCTGCGCCAGCTCCAGCTCGAGTGCGCGCGCCAAGGCCTCCCCGCTTGTGTCCTTCTCCTCAGGCATGGTCGGAAAATAACAATTCGTTCCGAAAAACGAAATGCAATCTCATCGTCGCGAACTCATCGCCATGTCTTGCCGATGGTTGTGTTCCTGGCTTTGCTCGCGCTTTGTCAATTAGTCATCGCGCATGGCCACGCCTTCGTATCCTAAGTCTAGCTTCGTGTGTTCTCGCCCACGCCGCTACCAATTTGCTGCTTGGTTTTTGGATAACGCAGACCCATCAACGGGGATTTTGGTAAGAAAGGGGAGGTTGGCGCGGGTCCGCAAAGTTGAATCGAGCCGGACCGGTCGATGTTAAGAGCCAGCGGCCGAGGCGGATCGGTCTCCGGCATCGCCCCAATCCACTTTTAACCATGGCATTTCACGTGCTCTTAAAGAGGAGATGCACGCGACCTTTATCCAAAAAGTAATTATCTGCGCAGTTGCGGGTTTCGCCGCCGCTTGCCTGATCCAATGGGGTAAGGTTTTCGTGGAAGGTGCCGACAAGGCCTTGAACGGCGGTTACGAACATCGCACCGTCATGGGCAGCGAAAAGAAGTAGGCGAAATTCTTGCCGCTCTTTGCACCGCGCATAACGTTATTGCGCGGATGAAAATCGGCTTCGCTCAAATTAATCCGACGGTCGGCGACTTGCGCGGCAATTTCGAAAAGATTACCGCGGCTTACGATCAACTGGCGCGCGCCGGCGCGGACATCGTGATCGCTCCCGAGCTGGCTGTGACCGGTTATCCGCCGCAAGACCTCGTTTTCAAGTCGCGTTTCGTTCCGGAAAACCTGGCCGTGCTCGACGAGCTACAAAAACGGCTGAGCAAACCGGCATTGCTGGTTGGTTTCGTCGATCGCAACGAAGGCCGCGGCAAACCATTTCACAATGCGGCTGCTCTTCTCCAAGCTGGCGAGCCGTTGCAGAAAACTCACAAGTCGCTCCTCCCGACCTATGATGTCTTCGATGAAGATCGCTACTTTGAGCCGGCCCGCCAAATCGTGCCGCTGAATTTTCGCGGCCATCGCATCGGTGTCACCATCTGCGAAGATATTTGGACGGAATGTTATTTGCCGCGCCCGTTTTACGATGTTGATCCCATGCGCGCGCTCGTCACTGAGGAAGCGGAGATGATTTTAAACGTGAGCGCGTCACCGTTCAGCCTTCGCAAACCGGCGGTCCGCCGGGAAATGATTTGCGGATTAGCTGGGACTTATCAGCGTCCGATTTTTTATTGCAACGCCGTCGGCGGCAACGACCAGCTCGTATTTGATGGCAATTCAATCGCGGTCAATGCGAGCGGCCAATTACTCGCGCAGCTCGCAGCTTTCGAAGAGGCCTGTGTGATCGTCGATTCCGAGAGTGTGCCCAGATCGAAAATCGCCTCGGCTGATGTTGTCCGGGAACTCTATGCGGCCCTGCGTCTGGGTTTGCGCGATTATTTGGCGAAGTGCGGTTTCAAAACCGCCGTGCTCGGATTAAGCGGTGGAATTGATTCCGCCGTTGTCGCGGCGATTGCGGTGGACGCGATCGGCGCGAACAACGTCACCGGCGTCTCCATGCCCAGCCAATTTTCTTCGCGTGGCAGCGTTCTCGATGCACTGGCCCTGGCGAAGAATCTCGGGATTCAATGTCTGCAAATTCCGATCGCCGACGCTTTCGCCGTATTCAAGGCGCAGTTCAAAGAAGTTTTTGCCGGCTGCACTGAGGACGCGACGGAAGAAAACATGCAAGCACGGTTGCGTGGCATGACTTTGATGGCACTCTCAAACAAATTCGGTCACCTAGTTCTCTCGACTGGAAACAAAAGCGAACTGGCGGTCGGTTATTGCACAATTTACGGCGACATGGCGGGCGGGCTGGCCGTCATCAGCGACGTGCCCAAGACGATGATTTACGAGCTGGCGCGGTTCATTAATTCAGAGGCGTCGCGGACGGGCAAACGCGAGATTATTCCGGCGTCCACCATTGAAAAACCGCCGAGCGCGGAATTACGTCCGAACCAAAAGGACCAGGACACCCTTCCGCCATACGATGTGTTGGACGCGATTTTGCGATTGTATGTCGAGGATAATTTGAGCGCGGCAGAAATCATTGGCCAGGGGTTCGACGAAAAAACGGTGCGCTGGGTACAGCGTCGCGTCGATCTCAATGAATACAAACGCGCTCAAGCCGCCCCCGGCCTGAAAGTAACAAGCCGTGCCTTCGGTGTCGGTCGTCGCATGCCGATTGCGCAGCGATATGTGGGGTAGGGGTGAAATTGTCCAAAACGAACGAAGCAGGCGCCGCAACTTTATCCACCCATTATTGTTTCACCGTACATGGAGCACCTAGCTCCACATCAAGATTTCACTGGCGCTGGTGATCTTTTGGCTGTGAATTCTCCCATGAACAAGCGCGGACTTCTTCCTCTCGTCGTTTTTCTTGGCCTTTGTTTCTCGCTGGCGGCCCAGCAAGCGTCCGGTTCGCCTCCGGGGCATGGCGGCACTTTCACATTCGCTCAGTTACGGAGCATGACTACGCCGAACAATGGTTCGATCCTTCTTCAACCGAACCTTTTCGACAGCTTGGACAATCCCATATTCGGGTTGCCGTTTTCAACTCGAGACGTTTTTTCGTTATCGACCACATTTGATCTGATGGGAACAGCACCGCGAAGTTTCCTCCCTCTTTCAACCGCGGTGGAATCACCGAGAGCGAGCCTTCCGCCAACATCAGCCAAGGATTCGTCCGATCGGCTGTTCGATTTGCGGCCGAACTTCGATTATGTCACCGGTGAAGTGGGCTTCTTGTACGGCAGGTCGAGCGGGAAATTCGGCGGCGAATACAAGGAAGGATACATTTTTGGTGAAGTGGGAAACGAAAGAATTCATATCAGCGCTGGGGCGTCCTACGAGGAATGGAATGGACACGTTCCACGGTGGGGACGCTAAGGGATTGCTGTTTTAGAGTACGACCAAGAGCAGGAGAAAGTGCACCGTGCAGGAATCGAACCTGCAACCCGCTGATTAAGAGTCAGCTGCTCTGCCAATTGAGCTAACGGTGCCGGTGCGCAATTTTAGATTTTAGATTGCCGATTTTCGATTGCCAGAAAAACCAGTGAGGTGATCGAAATCCTAAAAAATTACGCCTGGGTGTGGCGCGCGTAATGATTCTCGACGCCCTTCGGCAGCAGACGTTTGCGTCCTCGTTGTCGCCGGCGCGCGAGAGTGGCGCGGCCGCCCTTTGTTTTCATGCGCGCGCGAAAACCATGCTGGCGTTTGCGCGTTCGTTTCGATGCCTGATAGGTGCGTTTCATGGAGCGATGGAACGGACGGGAACAGTAAAAGTGACGCTCAGTTTGTCAATGTCCGCGTCTTGCTGTACCGGCGGTCTATGATCGCCAGATCTCGACCCGACAGCAAGAAATCTTCGGCGGTCGTAGACCGCCGCTAAGAAGAGAATCCCGCGCTCCAGGGTCGAACGTGGTCCCAATTTGTCATTCCGAGCGTGGTCGAGGAACCTCTTGCTCCTGATTCGCGAATCCGCTCGACATGACAAAAAAAGAAGCTCTGGATGACCGTGCGATCGTGAACGCGGTTACAATGTCCCCGGCCAAAAACCGCGAGTTGCCACTGCCCCCATTTTCGATGATAAGACCTGCGAGATGAATCATGTAGTCATTGAGCCGGCGACGGCCGAAGACTTGGACGAATTGTCCGATCTGCTCGGCGAGCTTTTCAGTGAAGAGAGCGATTTCCGGCCGAACAAGGAGAAGCAACTACGCGGGTTGCGATTGATTTTCGAGCAGCCGAACCGCGGACGTGTTTTTGTTCTCCGACGCGATCATTCCATCGTCGGGATGATTAATTTGCTCTTTACCATCAGCACGGCGGAAGGCGGCTTCGTTATTTTGCTGGAGGACCTTGTCATCCATAAATCGTTTCGCGATCACGGCTACGGCTCGCAATTGCTCGAATACGCCATCGACTTTGCCCGCAAGAAAAACTTCCTTCGCATCACCTTGCTGACCGATCGACCCGAAATCAAATCGCAAGCCTTCTTCAGACGCCACGGTTTCTTCGAATCGGCCATGATTCCGATGCGCCTGCTCATCACGCCGGAAACTCCGCAAAGCGACGTAACACTTTAGGCGGTTTGCAACGGACTCAGTTTCGGCGGAATAACTCCGATGCGGAGCGGCGTAATTCGTCTTTTTCGTTTTGCGGGGATTGAAGTTTTCCTGCATTTCAGCTGGTTCCTGGTGGCGGCGATCTACATCTCCGGATACATCCGTCGTTACGAATCGCCGGTCTGGGGCGTGCTCGAATATATATCGGTGTTTGTCATCGTGCTCATTCATGAATTTGGACACGCGCTTGCTTGTCGCCAGGTTGGGGGAATAGCAAATCGGATCGTGCTCTGGCCGTTGGGAGGCATTGCGTTCGTAGATCCGCCCCGCCGGCCCGGCGCTTATCTATGGAGCATCGCAGCTGGTCCACTCGTAAACGTCATCCTCCTTCCCGTGCTCGCCTTCGTGTCGATGATGGCGCAGGCCTCATTGCCTGGGAGCGACGTTGCGGTTTTCTTTCGCGATTTGAACTTCATCGACGCCGTCCTTGTCGGGTTCAATCTCCTGCCAATCTTTCCACTCGATGGCGGACAAATCGTG
>QHRA01000145.1 GCA_003221295.1 Verrucomicrobiota bacterium
AGAAAGTCGGTGTTGTTTTTGTAAAGCCGGACGTGCTCACCGTCCGACAAATGCGCATTCCGGCGTCGCGCGCATTCGGCCAGAATCCGCTCGCCCGCTTTTTCCTGGGCCACAATCTCACGTAACGTCGTGCACTCCGGCGTGGAATATTCCGGATGAGCGTGATCGTTGTAAAAACGCGCGCCGTTCGATAACACGAGGTCGCTCTTGATTTCCTGAAAGGTCAGCGGCCGGTTTTTATCGATCTCATAGTAGGCCGATTCATCCGCGTCCTGACGCAATTCTTTGGCCCGAAAACCGCGCGCATCGCGATGCGGATCTTCGTGGCCGTAATCCCATTTCATCAACGCGCCGTGCTCGGTATAACTGCGCACCAGCGCGATCGATTCCGCGACCACGTCCACCGACTCCGCGCCGTCCAGCGTGATCCCATATTCCGTCTCCAACCCAAAGACGCGTTCCATCGTTTCGAAACATAGCGCGATACCAAACCACGCGAAAATTTTACGGTGCTTTATTGTCCTGAACCTCCGACCCACGACTCTGAAATCTCGATTCACGATTCACCGATCACGATGCTCGATGCTCATAACCGATACCGCGGCGCTTCGCGCCGTCCTCCTTGCTCCAACCTCTTCGCTCTGCTCTTATCTTCGCCAATGTCCCGACTGACCGCCTGCTTGATTGTATTGGTCATCTGGGCCTTGATTTACCTTGCCAACCTGGGGTCGTCCGAGTTGCGCAGTGAAGAAGGTCATCGCGTCCTGCCTGCAGTTCAGATGCTCGATAAGTAGCAACTACCTGGTCCCCTACATTGCGGCACGGCCGTATTTGAATAAGCCGCTGTTGATTAATTGGATTGTCGCTGCCGCGTTTAAGCTTTCCGGAGTTCGCAACGAATGGACCGCGCGTCTGCCATCCGCATTATTCATTCTGGCCGTTGCCCTTACCCTGGCGACGGTCGGACGAATCAGCCTTGGCCAAATCGGTTCCTTCATCGCAGCACTCTGCTGGCTAACGAATCTTGGACTGATCGAAAAGGGGCGAATGATCGAGATCGAGGCGATCTATTGTTCACTATTCGCCTTTGCTCTCACTCTGTGGTTGCTGCTCTGGGAACAAAAGCGCTCCCCCCAGGCTTACCTGCGTCGTGCCCTGGATCTTTCTTGGTTTAGGCCTGCTGGCGAAAGGTCCAAGTCACGTCCTGTTCTTTTATCTTATCGTTGGCGCCGTTCTCTGGCGAAATCGTCGCCTCCGCGACCTAACTCACCCGGCGCACTTCATTGGAGTCGTGGTAATGCTCGGAATTTTTGTGACCTGGCTGATTCCGTACTTTCAGGCGTTACCTTCTCGGTCGCCTTTGCAAGCCTGGTCACGAGAAGCGGCGGTCGCATTTCACGGCGAAGAAGGCAGATCAGAGGATTGGTTACTAAACTTCCCCCGCGGCTTCGCCTATCTACTTCCCTGGGTACTACTTCTCCCGTTTATTCGATTGAGTAAAATAACGGACCCATTACAGCGCAACGTAGCTTATGGATTAGCATGGGGGAGCATTATTCCATTTGTTATTGTTCTTCTGACTTCCGGAACACTCCCAAGATATATTTTGCCCTTGGAAGCACCATTTTGCTGGACCGTCGGAAGCGCTGTCGCTAATGGAGGCTCTCAATGGAGTATTAAAGGCATTCGAGTTTCGCAGGGCCTAATCTTCTCCTTTGTCGCGATTGGCATTGTTGCGGCGATGATAATCTTTCCGCTGCGTTCCGTGACCTATTTAAAGAGGCACGAGCGAATTAAACCGATTGCCGCAGAAATTAACGCGCTCCTCCCGTCTGCGCAGCGGCTTTACGCAATCGACCCTGACTTTCAGCCGTATCTCTTTTATGTCCGCGCCCCTATAACCTACCTCACTACCTTGGACGAATTACCAGCGGATGCGCATTATTTTTTGATTCAGCCCAGGCATCAACGAAAATTCGAAAGCAACCCGCGATGGCGACCTTGCGGCCGAAACTCCTGGCTCATACACCGGCCTATCGTAACAAAGAAAGCTTGCTTTTCGCCATCGAGCACTGACGACGGACCACGGACTTCCCCGCGTCGCCTTGCACAATCCAACAATCGACAACCGATAACCGAAGCGCGCGACGCTTCGCGCTTCGCCTTTTTATTTGACGCCATTGAACCTGCGAGAAGAATCATCCGCATGAACACCCGCATTATTTCAGCACTTATCGCTCTTGTCGCGATAGCCTTTATCGCTTCTATCGCCTCCGCACAAACGCCAGCTCTACAGCCGAGCGCTCCGCCAACCACCGTTACCAGCCCGGTCGTTTCTGCCCCCGCTACGACCACGGCTTCACCGAACGAAGCCGAGATGATGAAGCAAATGATGGAGTTGGCCAAGCTCAACGAAAATCATAAGCTTCTCGCTGACCTCGCCGGTTCCTGGAGCACTTCGGTAAAAATGATGGAACC
>QHRA01000146.1 GCA_003221295.1 Verrucomicrobiota bacterium
GCCGACCTTCAGCTTTACGCCCGACACCGGAACAACACCAGCATTTCGGTGCTTAAAATTCAATTCGAATGGAGAAGTCGAGGCACCGGCTGCGAATGTTCTGCTTGGCGTCTTTGAAGGGTACGTAAGTAACGGGAGCGAAGTTGCGACCACAAAGGACGGAAGCGGCAATCCGGCGGCCGTCGAATACATCGCGGTCGCACAGTTCACGGGACGTGCCGAACCGGCCGACGCGGTGGCAACGCCAACGCCAACACCATGAAATGTTCCATACCCTCCACACGATGTGCAAAACGACTGGGGTTCAGTTTAGTCGAAGTTGTAATTGCGCTCGGCGTGATTGCCGTCGCCGTCCTGGCTATCCTGGCTGTGTTCCCTGCCGCTCTGCAAACGGGTCACTCAGCACAGGATGAAACACGTGCGGCGCAAATTGCGCAGACAATTTTCCCCAGTCTTGCCGGGCAGGCGGTATCGCAGTTCAATAATGTACAATTTCTACTTTCTGATAACACGACACGATCAACGCCGCCGGTTGATCTCACGACTTCTTCTGGCGCAACTCCTGCGGTTACACTTTACGCAGAGAACGATGGCAAACTTACTCAGGACGCGACAAGAGCGGTCTACGCAATTTTCATTTATACAAACAATTCGGTGCCTGGATTCACTGATCTGGCCAGTGCGAATCTGGTGACCTTGCGAGTAGCCTGGCCGGCAAACGCGCTCGCGGCGAATCAAACCTACCGCGATTATGTGCGGATCATTTCCAAGTATTGAGCCGGTGATGATCCGCCCAAATAAGAAGGTCGGATTTATCCTTCCCATGCCACGTGAGCGTTCCACTTTGCGCTCTCGTCGCGCCATAGCTTTAAGCGAAGGCGGATTTACGTTGGCCGAGTTATTGATCGCGACGGGCATTACCGCCATCATCGTCGTCTTGTTCGGCACGATGCTCGGTTCACTCTTGAACACGGCATCCCGCGCAAATCAGCGGATCGACGCTTTCCGAGAGGCGCGCGCGGCGTTGCAGATGATGGAACGGGATTTCAGCAATCTTGTTCCCACACAGTGGAACATCCAAACGAGCCCTATCCCAACACCCCCGCCAAGTCCGATTACGCGACCGGCTGCTTATTTCGCCTTAGAAAATATTTATAGCGATCCCGCGGTTGGCAATCAGCAGATTTTTGGTCTGGTCGCGGTGAAAGCGGCCGGTTCACCGACGCCTTCTGTCGGGGACGTTTGTGCAGTCGGCTACTACTGCCGCTGGGAAGGCAATCGTTATACGCTTCGGCGTTTTTTCCGTGATAGCGCCCACACCTTTAGTGCCTTGCAAAACGCTGTGGGTTACGCGGCGGATTCGGATTTGTACAATCTGAACGCGGCTGATGCGAGGAATGACGTGGTCGCTGCTTACGTTTGGAATTTCAATGTCATCATGTACAAGTCGGACGGAACTCTGATCAGCACATATCCCTATATTTGCGATCAGTCCGCCACCATCCCCACTCTGTTGCCAGCCGCCATTGAAATTTCTTTCAATGCCATGAGCCCTCAGGCGGCCCGCACGGTCATGAGTGTGTCTTCTAGTCCGGCCGACTGGATGAATATGAACGTGAATCTCGTTAACCCGCACACTTACCAGTTCCGCACCCGGATCAATTTCCAATGATAGGTTCGCCCCCTAATTCACAGTTGGCTGGTTCCAGGCGCGGTTTTGCGCTCGTGGTCACCTTGGTGATGGTCGCGCTTATGGCTGTGATCGCCGTTGGTGTTTTTACCAGCGTGTCGGTCGAGCGTGCCACGGCTGCATCGTACAACAATCGTTATCAAGCGGAACTCGCGGTTCAAAATGGTTTGCAGGCTGCGGCAAAGACATTAGCCGCAACCCCGACCGGCACGAGCTCTATCACCGGTACCGACACATTCTTAGTCGTGCGAGCCGACGGACCGGCTGACGCAAATGGCAACAAAGCAGCCTACTATTATCTTTCCCAGCCATCGACGGGAAGCAGTCCGACCATAACCTATTATCCGCTTTTTTCCTCTTCTACGGATCCAAGTACGCCAACGAGTCAGACAACGACAATTGATTTAACGGCGCCATTCGCTCCCGCAGTTCCCACACCAGCTCCTCCTGCAAATTCGATTGCAAGTGACTCCACATCGGCGTGGAACGCCCCTGGAACACAGCGACTGCCCGCACTTTATCCGTGGGTCCAACCCAGCCCGAGTCCGTCTGGACCTAGCGTGAAGTGGGTGGAAATGCGTGACCCACAAAACGCGTCCGGGCCTTACACTCGCTACGCCTATTGGGCCGAGGATTTGGACGGTTATCTCGACGCTTCTCAAGTGGGTGGGCAGCCGCGAACCACCGGCACTAGCCCGAACGAGATTGCCATGTGGACCGTTTTCAATCCCACACCGCAGACTGACCCTAATACGACGGCGGCAACCACTTTGATCAACAGCCGCCCTCTTCTCGTTACCGTTCCAACTGTTCAACAGATCGCAGCCACCACCCCCGACCTAGCCGGTCCAAACCTCGCAGTTCGTTTAGGGATCGATACCGCTGAGCAAAACCTCGTTCCGCTTGGGTACGGGTATGGCAGTGCAGGGGCGCCCAAGA
>QHRA01000105.1 GCA_003221295.1 Verrucomicrobiota bacterium
ATGGCGTCGGTAGATGGTTTACGGATAGCGCGCCCGGTTCGCTCAGCTACGATTAGACCGGCAGCAAGAGGCCAGCTGCCAGCCAGAGCCAATGCTGGGACTGCCAGCATATTCACACTGTAGCCGATGATCGTAACGAGCCAGTACCTGCCGGTTTTATCGCCAAGATAACCGCTAAGAGAACGCAACGCGTAGCCGAGTAATTCCCCGAGTCCGGCAGTGAAACCGATAATGGCAGCGTTTGCGCCGAGGTATCCCAGAAATTGCCCAGTGACGCTGCGTGCGCCTTCGTAGGTAAGATCAGCGAAGCCGTTGGCGATACCGAGGATGAGGACAAATCGAAATGCAGTTGCAGCGGTGAGTGACTTTTGCTGGTCAGGCACCGTTACGTTCCCGTTCTCTCTTCGACCTCCTGCGGTGAACTCGGCTTTTCACTCACCGGCTCGGTATCGTGCAGTCGACCGAAATCGACGGTAAGTTTTCCATGATCCGGTTCGGAATAAATCTCGACGAACCGTTGTCCGAAGCGAATGTCGCGCCAGCTGTAGTCCTGCTGGGTTTGCACCGCCGCTGGAATAACCGGGTCGATTCCGACGACGGATGCGATGAATATGGCACGGCTCGCTTCGAGTGATTCCGCAGTCTCGCCATAGAGCGGGCTTTGCTCGTCGATGGTGTGGCGAAGCGTGAGCGCCGCCGGAAATGCGATAAGGCGGTCGAAGTGAAGTTTCAGATCGTAGAAGTGCCTGAAATTGTCTCCCTCCAGGATTGGTTCATCGCGCGTGAACATGATTCTGAACTCCGCTTCAACCATGCTTTGTGCGCGTAGATTACCGACACGCAACATCAGAGTAGGTCGGCCATTGAGTGGTCCGATGACGATTGATCTGCTGAATAGAATTCGGGCGGCGGGTCGGGAGAAGCGAACAAAGATCAAGCCAGTCATGACCGCGAGGCCGAACATGCCATTGATGATCTCGACGGTAGTGACGACGTGGCCGTAAAGAGTTTGTGGATACCAGTGGCCGTAACCGACGGTGGCGAGCGTTTGCACACTGAAGAAAAAAGCCTCCAGGTAAGAGCCGGGCGTCATTCCGGCAATGCATTCGCCACCAAGCGCGTAGATGGTGGCGAAAATGAGGTTGATGACGATATAAATGGCCGCGATAAGGGCGGCGAACTCCGGCCAACTTAAAGCCAGCAACCATTGGTAGGCGTCGCGCCACTCCCTCTTTTCAAGATTGAGTTTGAGAAACTCAACCTGACCGGAGCGGACGGAAACGGGTCTTGGCATTGCTCACCATGAAAGTAAAAACTGGAAAGTAAAAAAGAGAAAAAGGAGAGCAAAGAGCAGGGAGGAGGGGGAAGCAAAACCGAGCTAATCTTTGTTATTTGCCGCCCTGAACCGAAAGCTCCCAGCGGTAGCCATCAGGATCATGGAACCATAAGCCCATGTGTTTCGAGCCCGGAGCTTCTGGCCCGATCTCGTCACCGGGATCTTCGATCTTAACTTTATGTTTCTTCAGGTACGCCAGCGCTTTTCTTAGCGTTGCCATATCCGGCAGATGGAAAGACATGTGCTCAAGTGTTGACGGCGATGGTTTCCCTTTAAAAAGGGCGATAGTGATGTTGTCGTTGCCGATCGCTACACCGTTCTGGAAGTCGAATTCTTTGCGTAATCCAAGCGTACGCTGAAACCACCGGGCGCTCTTCTTCGGATCGCGCACCGCCAGACCAAAATGCCCAACCACACCGAGAACAAACGGAATTTTCGTATTATGATATCGAGCCTGCCTGAAAAAACAGATGTCTCACCCTTCGCAATTAATCCAAGCGTTGCACCAGTAGCCAGACCAGCCCCGAGAGGATGCCGGCAAAAATGGATAGGACAATCGTAGTGCGCCGAGTGTGCCGGCGTTTGAACTCCGGCACAGGGATATCATCATGAATGCGACTCGCCTCGAACATCACCATCAAAAAAAGTGTTACCACGAAGCCAACGACGCCCCATTTCAGAGCCCCGAGAATGGTGTCGAGCATTTGGATCTCGACTGTAATCGTGGCGTCTTTGGATTCAAGAAGAGCGCTTGCGAGAGAGTTCCCGGACTAAAAAGCGTCTCGTTATCTGCACCCTTCATGCTTCCCATTCGCCTCTCCCTTTGCAGGGAGAGGCTAGCGTGGGGAGTTCCTCAACGCGCCACGTTGTTAAACGCCGCAGCAGGACGTCGTAAAACACGTCGCGTGAGAAATCAGACCCTCTAGGGAAGCACTGCCCGTGCCAGCAACTCTTCGCGTCCTCAAAATGCAACGCGCAAATCCGTATATGTACCATGTGCGGCGACGTTTACAGATCAATAGCAAAAGCTTTTTGATCAAAAATGTTCGGTCATCAAATATAAGAAGTTTGTAAGTTTGTCCGACCTTTGAGTGGGCCGAGCGAAAGACAAAATATCGAGAAAACATTTCAACTTACTTGGGTTGAAATAGTTACAGGATTCGAACATACCTTGTAACAGAAGCCGACGTTCTTACCTCACTCGGGCGAGGTTTTGCCGGTGTTCCCGCCGTCGCTGGTAAAGCTTTCTGAATACTTTGGGCGAGGTTTTGAGCCGAACCGCGCCCCCAATAGTGAAAGAAAATAATCCGCGGTTCTTCGATAATCATGTGTGAGTGGATGGCGACAATATTAATGCCCGCTTCTCGCAATGATTTCAGGGCCTTTCGCAATTCGTTTTCCGGGACCGCGAAGTCCCCATCAACCACCGCATTCTCATCACTACCGGCAAATGCCAATCCGTGCGGTATCTATGGTGGCGCCGGTGGCATTAAGAGTTGTTACAACTAACAAGAATAAGACTTTAGTTTTCATCTTAACGAATCCTCTCTTGCTATTCTCGGGTTGGCGCGCCCACAAGATCATCCGCCGCCCTCCCCGGGAACGTGAGGGTCACAGTTGTGCCGCGATCGACTTCACTTGCTACCGCGACTGATCCACCATGCAGATCGGTAATGGATTTGACCAGGGCCAGACCCAGGCCTGTTCCCTGTGAGCTGCGCGACGAATCGACCCGATAAAATCGATCGCATACGTGCGGGAGATGTTGTGGAGGGATTCCACAACCGGTGTCTTCGACCGCGAGCTCGGTGCGATCCGGTTTGATCTCGGTAGCGATAGTAATTTTGCCGCCCTCAGGAGTGAAGCGAAGGGCGTTGTCGAGGAGATTACTCAAAGCGCGATCGAACAATAACACGTCGGCATAGACTTCGCCGTCACCTTTGTTGGTAATGGAAATACCTCGCTCTTCTGCAATCGTCTGATAATAGGCCGCGATCTTTTCAATCGCGGGCCGCGCGGCAAAGACATTTCGTTCGATTTGGCGATCAACTCCTTCGGCACGCGCGAGAAATAAGAGGTTGTCGACAATACCTGAGAGCCTTTCGCATTCGGCGGCGATCGATTCAATGACGTTGCGATAGTCCTCCAAGGTGCGCGGCCGCGTTAAGGTAACTTCAGCTTCTCCGCGAATATTCGAAATCGGCGTCCGAAGTTCATGGGCGAGATCGGCTGAGAATTGGGAGAGTTTGGTAAATGAATTTTCCAGCCGCGCCAGCATCTCGTCAAAAGCAGTAGCGACCGGCTGAAGTTCGCGCGGCCAGGTCGTCTTACCCACGCGTTCGTCAAGACGGGTGGGGCCGATGCGTTCGAGCGAATGCGTCATTTGCTGTAACGGCCGTAATCCGCGCTTGGTGACGGCGATCGCGATCATTGCCGACGCCAGGATTCCGAGACCGAGGGCGCCGCCAAGGACGAAAGCAAATTGAGTGGCAAACTGCTCGTCGCTCGACCGGTCTTGAGCGAGTTGGATAATGTAGGGCTGGCCATCCGCCTCTTCGATTGCCGCCACTAGCGAAAATAGTTTCTTGCTGATTCGATAATTTTTCGGGCGGTAGACTGAATTCTTATCTTGTGGATCAGGAAAAGCAGACGGAGGCAAAAAAACGCCCATTTTTGGGGTTTCAGTAACGACGTCACCCTTGGAGCTAATCACTCGCACCCAATAAGCCTCGACTTTGCTCGCGTGCGGGTTGCGTAATGTCGCAGTCAAGCTTCCAAGGCCGCCTGTCTGACTCAATTCGCCGCGCAAAGCCGATAACCTGTCAGCGAGAAATTCGTTATCTTCTTCAAAGGCGTGGCGTACCACGATCAAGTAAAAGGCGCCGAGCCCACAGGAGAGAAGGAACGCTGCGGCCAGAGTAAAGAGAAAGACAAGCTGGGACGCAATCGAGCGCGGCCTAGTCGGACTTAAGAACATAGCCGACGCCGCGGATGGTTCGCACCAGTTTCTCTTTGAATGGATCGTCCACTTTTGCCCGCAAGCGTCGCACCATCACATCGACGACATTGGTGTTAATGGGGAAATCAATATCCCAAATTTGGTTCGCGATCTCGTTGCGCGACACAACTTCACCAGCCCGCCGGACCAAGTGGGCCAGGAGCAAGAATTCCTTAGAAGTAAGGTGGAGCGGGGTCCCGGACCGACACGCTTTATACTTACGTGTGTCAATCTCCAGATCGTGTATGTGCAAGTGCTCCCGCTCGTGTCCGGCGGAAGAACGGCGCAAAACTGATCGAACCCGGGCCAGCAATTCCGAAAACGCGAAGGGCTTGACTAAATAATCGTCGGCACCGAGTTCAAGTCCTTTCACCCGGTCGCGAACACTATCGCGAGCGGTCAACAAAAGGATGGGTGTGCGCACGTCCTTTCTCTTGAGCGTTGCTACGATCGACCAACCATCTCTCTTCGGCAGCATTACGTCGATGATGAAAAGATCGAACGTCTTTGCCAGTGCCAGATCTAATCCGGCTTCTCCATCTGACGCGGTCGTAACTTGAAAACCTGCTTCGCCAAGGCCCTTCGCCAGGTACGCGGCCGTCTTCTTTTCATCCTCAATTAACAGGATTCGCATTTAAATAAATCGACCAATGATGCGCTATTGGGCCGGTCGATGCATTGTTTTTCTTCCGCGGCAGCTTGACTTCGACCAGCGCCTCGGCGGTATAGTTACGCAGTATGTCCTTGGTCTTTGAAACGATTCAAACGGAAGGGTTGGCTGAACTTTCTTACTTAGTCGGAGACGACGAAGAAGGCATCGCGGCGGTGTTCGATCCGCGGGCGGATGTTGAAATTTATCTCGAGTTGGCGCGCGCAAAAAACGTTGCCATCACGCATATTTTCGAAACCCATATTCATGCCGATCTCGTTAGTGGCGCGCGCGAGCTTCGCAGCCGGATTGAATCGGCAAAGATCTACGTCAGCCACGAAGGAGGTGCACACTACGGATTCGAAAACGAAAAAGTCAGCGATGGCGACAAATTTACCCTTGGCGCCGTCGTTATCACCGCGCGCCATACCCCGGGTCACACCCCGGAGCACATCTCGTATTTATTGGCGGATACGGAACATCCGGAAATCCCGTGGGGAGTTTTAAGTGGCGACTCGCTTTTCGTGAATTCAGCGGGCCGTCCTGATCTGCTGGGCGAAAAAGAAACCGGCAAACTCGCTGCCCAACAATTTCATACGCTAAGCGATTTCTACATGAAGCTGCCCGACAGTGTCATCATTTATCCCGCGCACGGCAGCGGTTCGCCTTGCGGCGCGGAAATAGGCGATCGGTTAAACAGCACCATCGGTTACGAGCGGCCGCTCAATCCCTTCCTCCAATTTAAGGACGTGGAATCATTCACCCGTTTTGCGGTCTCCACCGCGCCGCCGATTCCCAAATATTATCCGCGGATGAAAAAAGTGAATGTGGAAGGCCCGGAAGTGCTGGGCGGTTTACCCCGAGTTGCCGGGCTGCCGCCAAAGGCATTCAAGAAAGCGATCCATGAAAAGGCAGGCATTCTTATCGACACACGTCTGATGCTGAGCTTCGGCGGCGCGCATATTCCGGGAGCGTTGAACATCGGAGGTTCGCCCATGCTTTCGATCTGGGCTGGGTCGCTTCTGGATCCGGAACAACCGATTTTGCTGGTCCTGGAAAATGACGATGATCTCGATGAAATCGTGCGCCTGTTTATTCGCACCGGTTTCACCAAATTCGCCGGTTATCTCGTCGGTGGAATGAAAGCCTGGGACAATGCCGGTTATCCATTCGCCCAAGTTGCGCAGATGAGTGTGCACGATTTAAAAAACGCGGGCCGCGAATTGCAAATTCTCGATGTGCGTTCGAACCGCGAGTGGAAAGGCGGCCACGTTGCAGGTGCGCACCACATTTTTCTGGCGGAACTGTGGAAGCGATTTGGCGAACTGGATAAATCGAAGCCCACCGCGGTTTACTGCGCGAGCGGATATCGCGCAAGCATTGCTGCCAGCATTCTAAAAGGTGAGGGCTTCGCTGACGTGCGCAATGTCCCAGGTAGCTGGCACGCCTGGAAAGAAGCGGGCTATCCGGTCGATCGCAACGCCGCTCAGGAAAAAGCAGCCTAGTTTCGCTCCATGATCACGCGGGAGAAAGAACCGCCAAATCTCGAAATGCCGGTCAGCGCGCTCGAGAGTTTTGTTACGCCGAACGAGCGATTTTACATTCGCTGCCATTTCCCGATCCCGAAGATCAATGAACGTGATTGGCGTTTGAAAGTAGAAGGCAAGGTGGCGCGATCTTTCGAGGTGACGATGGACGACTTACGCCAGATGCCTACGCACACGATCACGGCCACACTGGAGTGCGCTGGGAACAGCCGCGTTTTCCTTGTTCCGAAAGTTAAAGGTGTGCAGTGGGAACTCGGCGCTGTCGGTAATGCGGAATGGACTGGCGTGAGACTGCGCGACCTGCTGCAACGCGCCGACATTGCGAAAGAGGCACGTGAAATCATTCTCGAAGGCGCTGATAGCGGCGCGATCGCCGAGCCACCGCGCCCCGCCGGCAAAATAAATTTCGCGCGCAGCGTGCCACTCGAAAAAGCAATGGATGATGTGCTGCTGGCTTTCGCGATGAATGGCGAGCCGCTCAGCGCCGCGCACGGTTTCCCGCTGCGCGCCGTTGTCCCGGGTTGGTACGGAATGGCATCAATCAAATGGCTCCAGCGGATGATTATCACCGATCAACCATTCAATGGTTACTACCAATCGATTGATTACGCATTCTGGCGGCGAGACGAGGCTGGGCCCGCGCTGGTCCCATTGACTACGATGCAGGTGAAAGCGGAGATCGCGCGGCCCGAGAATAATGAAGCCGTCCGCGCGAATTCAAAGTACCTGGTTAAAGGCGCGGCCTGGACTGCGGGAGCTATCGT
>QHRA01000147.1 GCA_003221295.1 Verrucomicrobiota bacterium
ATTACGGCGGAGGTGATCGAAGCGATCATCGAACGGGAAAAGCCGGATGCTATTTTGCCGACAATGGGCGGGCAGACGGCGCTCAATGCCGCGATGGAACTGAACCGGAACGGCGCGCTCGCCCGGCACAATGTAAAGTTGATCGGCGCCAATGCCCGGGCCATTGCGAAAGGCGAAGACCGTCAGCTCTTTAAAGAGGCGATGCTGCGGATCGGACTGGATGTGCCGCGCTCCGGCGTTGCTCATTCGGTCGAGGACGCGGAAAAAATCGCCGACGCGATCGGCAGTTTTCCGCTCATTATTCGGCCGGCTTTTACTCTCGGCGGCAGCGGAGGCGGCATCGCCTACAATCGTGAAGAGCTGGCGGAAATTGCCGGACGCGGACTCGCTATCTCACCAGTCAACGAAGTATTGATCGAAGAGTCGTTAGTTGGTTGGAAAGAGTTCGAGATGGAGGTAATGCGCGATCGGGCGGATAACTGCGTCATCGTTTGCTCGATCGAAAACTTCGATCCGATGGGCGTTCACACCGGCGATTCGATCACGGTCGCTCCGGTGCAAACACTGACTGACAAGGAATTTCAAATGATGCGCGATGCTGCGTTCGCTGTGATTCGCGAAATCGGAGTCGAGACCGGCGGCTCGAACATCCAGTTCGCAGTTAATCCGGAAAACGGTCGCATGGTCGTGATCGAAATGAATCCACGGGTCTCACGATCGAGCGCGCTGGCGTCGAAGGCGACCGGATTTCCGATTGCCAAGATCGCGGCCAAGCTGGCAGTAGGTTATACCCTCGACGAAATCAAAAACGACATCACCCGCGAAACGCCGGCCAGTTTTGAGCCCACGATCGATTATTGCGTCGTTAAAGTCCCGCGCTTCACTTTCGAAAAATTCCCCCAGGCCGATCCGATTCTGACCACGCAAATGAAAAGCGTGGGTGAAGCGATGGCCATAGGCCGCACTTTTAAGGAAGCACTGCAAAAAGCGCTGCGCAGTTTGGAGATTAAACGTTTCGGTTTGATCGGCGACGGAAACGAGAAGGAAGTAGATGCAGAAACGCTGCGCTTGAAGCTGGCCGTGCCAAACGCCGAGCGAATTTTTTACCTGGCGCAAGCGTTCAAGAGCGGGATGCCGATCGAGGAAATCTTTGAGCTGACGAAGATCGATCGCTGGTTTCTGCGAAATGTGAAGCAGATCGTTGAGGAAGACAGCCGTCTCCGGCTGTCACGGCAAACAGCCGTCACGGCTGTTGATCGGACCGAGGACCGGGGCGCAGGCTTCCAGCCTGTGGGGACGACGGGCGTCCCGCCTGTCGCAACGTCAGAGTTCCGACCCGTGGACCCACGCGCGCCAGTTATCCAGACCCGACGCCGTCTCCCTCATTGGGAGCAGCAAGGCGCAACGTATTTCATTACTTTCCGTCTAGCCGACGCCGTTCCTCAGAAATTGCTTCGGCAGTGGAAAGAAGAACTGGAAACCTGGAGAAAATTTCATCCGGAACCCTGGGATGCTTCGACAAAGTACGAGTATCAAAAGCGATTTCGGGATGCGCGCGAGGAGTGGCTCGATCAAGGCCATGGCGGATGCATCCTTCGTCACTCGCAGATTGCGGCAACGGTTGCCAACTCTCTGCGCCACTTCGATGGCGTTCGTTACGCGCTCGATTCGTTCGTGGTCATGCCAAATCATGTCCACGTCCTGGTCCAACCGCATGAAGACAACGCCCTGTCCGAAATCCTGCATTCCTGGAAATCGTTTTCGGCAAAAGCAATCAACAAGTTCCGGGAGCGCCCGGGAATTGTTTGGCAGGACGAAAACTACGATCGGATGGTGCGCGATTTTGAGGAGCTGGAACGATATCGCGACTACATCAAAGAAAATCCGGTGGCAGCAAAGCTGGACGAAGGGGAGTTCATTTTGGAGCTGTGGGAGGATGCCGCAGGCGAGACGCCTGCTCGCCCCGCAGACAGGATGTCCGCGCCCCTGCTTCTTCGCGCGAAGAAGCTCGGGTTTTCGGATAGGCAGCTCGCAATTGCAGGTGGCGTTCCGGAAAAGGCGATTCGCTCGCAACGAATCGCGCAAAACATCACCCCCACCTATCGCCTGGTCGATACCTGCGCGGCCGAATTCGAAGCCTATACCCCTTATTATTATTCCACCTACGGGAGCGAGAACGAGCGCCGCGAAAGCGGTAAACGCAAAATCATGATTCTCGGTGGCGGGCCCAACCGCATTGGCCAGGGCATCGAATTCGATTATTGCTGCGTCCATGCCGCCTTCGCCCTACGCGAGCTCGGTTTCGAAACCATCATGGTTAACTCCAATCCGGAAACGGTTTCGACCGATTACGATACCAGCGACAAACTTTATTTTGAGCCGCTCACACTCGAGGACGTGCTCAATATTTACGACCAGGAAAAGCCGGAAGGCGTGGTCGTGCAATTCGGCGGACAAACGCCGCTCAATCTCGCCGATGGATTGAAAGCCGCCGGCGTCCCCATTCTCGGAACCCAGCCGGAAAGCATCGAGATGGCAGAGGACCGAGCATGGAAGAAGCAGTCGCGATCGCCAATCGCATTGGCTATCCAGTTCTCGTTAGGCCGTCTTTCGTCCTAGGTGGCCGCGGGATGGAACTGGTTTATAACGAGACTGATTTGCGGCGCTATGTTGCGGCCGCAATCGAAGGTAGCGAAAGAAAGGTGGGCTTCCAGCCTATCTCGGCCGGCGAGCATCCTGCTCGTCCTCCTGCCAGACGTCAGGCTAGAAGCCTGCCGGCCGGGTCAGACAAGATGCCTGAGCTCCGTCCCATTCTCATCGACCGCTTCCTCGAGGATGCGATGGAAGTAGACGTCGATTGCATCAGTGATGGCGAGACCACCGTGATCGGCGCGATTATGGAGCACATTGAGCAGGCCGGCATCCACAGCGGAGACAGCGCCTGCGTCATTCCTACTTTCTCCCTA
>QHRA01000044.1 GCA_003221295.1 Verrucomicrobiota bacterium
GGATATTACGCGCTTTTATCCGACACAACTGGCGACGGCAATACGGCTGTTGGAGCCTTTGCGTTAGATAGTACGACGACCGGTACCGCGAATGTGGGGATTGGGGTAAGTGCGCTCGCTTTCAACACAACCGGTTTCTACAACACGGCCGTTGGATATGGCACGCTCTTTGACAACACGACGGGCGCTTGGAATACGGCCACCGGTTTTGAAGCGCTTTCTAGCAACACAACCGGTTCCGAAAACACAGCCAATGGCGCTGACGCCCTTTATTACAACACGACAGGCAGCAATAACACAGCGAACGGCTTTCAAACGCTTAATAGCAACACAACCGGCTACCTGAACACCGCGGTTGGTACTCAAGCGCTCACCAGTAACACAACCGGTTACAACAACACGGCCAACGGTGCTGAAGCGCTGCTTTGGAACACAAGTGGCTACGAAAACAGTGCCACCGGTGTCAGCGCGCTATTTAACAACACCGGCGGCTGGTTCAACACGGCGAATGGTTCTGAAGCCCTTTACGCCAATACAACCGGCGCCGGGAATACAGCCACCGGTAAGCAGGCGCTGTATTTCAACACAATTGGCTTTTCCAACACGGCCGATGGTGTAAACGCCCTCCACAGCAACACGACCGCGGGCAGCAATACGGCGGTCGGCGATGCCGCGCTCTACAGCAACACAACGGGCCAGGTCAATACCGCCATCGGTCGCAATGCGCTTTACAACAACACGACCGGCGACTGGAACACGGGCAGTGGGGTTTTCGCCATCAACGGCAACACCACAGGATTCGAAAACACGGGCGACGGTATTGCCACGCTGTATAACAACACCGCAGGCTACGAAAACACAGCCGTCGGCGGTTATGCCCTGTTTCGCAACACCACCGGCCACAAGAACATCGCCATGGGCTACGGTGCTGGAGATCTTCTTACTACCGGTGATAACAATATAGTGATTGGAAGTCGCGGCACCGCTGGGGAATCAAATACGATTCGCATCGGCGACCAAGCCGTGCACAGCGCTGCCTTCGTTGCCGGAATCAACGGCGTGGACAAAAGTACCGGTAAGTCTGTTTTTGTCGACGCCGCCGGGCAACTCGGCACCGCCGACGTAAACAGTCTTCTTTGGCCGAAGGGCAGTATTCTCCAGATGCAACCTGGGTCTGTGCCTCCGGCCGGCTTCACTAAGATCGGAACGGAACAAACAAAACTCTACGATCATTCCGGTCAGCCAAGTCAGGTCATCTGGGATATCTACCAAAAGAATTAGCGCTTGAGCGGGTTCGGCGCAGCACTGCGTCGGTATCCATGCCGCGTTTGATTAATTTGATCGCAACCTGCTTCTCGTACTCCTGGTCGGCACGTTCGGCCAGATATACCGCGCCCATCCCGCCGCGACCGATTTCGCGCAGAATGCGGTACGATCCGATTAGCTCGCCAGGACTGAGGATTTCGCTTTTCTCTCCGACTTCTTCATCAGAGAAGAAAAGACTGCGCTTATCGATAAAGCTGCCCGCCTGTGCATGGGACTCGAGCAGCGATTCGACTTCACGACGCAGTTCGTCGTCCCCGTTCGAGCTCTTTTGCACAAATGCAGTGCGCTCGTCGATCGGAAGTTCGAGCGCGTGTTCGAACACTGCCTCAACTTCCTTCCACCGCTCTGGCGTCACGATTGGCTCTATTCCTTTGATCCCAAAGCCGCGTCACATTTGGCAATTTCCCGGACGGTTTTGTCCAATTTCGGCACGTTGTCTGCCGTGAGAATGCCGCGCTGTTGCATGTCCTGCCAGATTGCGAGGCTGCGCTGCTGTTCTTGGCTCGCGCTTGCTTTCTTTGAATCGGCGAGAGCCGCCTGGGCAGCGCCGAGATGAAGATAGGCTTGCCCACGCAACCCGGAATGAACACTGTCCGCGGGATCGTCGGGGAGCTCCCGCAATAAGCTTATTACCTTGCCGGAGGCGACAAACGCTTGCTCCCGATTGCCTAACTCTGCGTACAGCTCTGCCGTAAGGCCGCCGACGATGGCGGTTCGATATCGCATATGCACGTCTCTCGGAGAATCGGCCGACAGTTTCTCGCAAAATTCGAGAGCCTTCCGTTCCTGGCTGAGCGCCTCGGAGTAATCGCGTTTCGCCGCCAGCAGTTCACCAATTCGGCTCCATGAGTAGGCAATGTCGCGGCGCGCCTGCGCATTCGCCGGATCATCGTTAAGGTTTTGCTCGTCGAGTTGCAGTTTTTTACGAAAACTCTCCAACGCGCCGGCGACATCACCGGCGACCGCGCGATATTCTCCGTCCATTTGATAACTAATCGCGACGCGGGCTCGATCCTTGATGTTAGTCGGGTTTTCGGCGAACAAGGGGACGCATAGATCCATGCAATTCCGATTCGCCTCCAGCGCTGCGTTGATGTCGCCGCTGCGCATTAGCGCCTGGCCAATGTCCCAGTAAGTGATTGCGAGGTGACGCCGATATAGGTCATTTCGCGGGTCGACAGCAAGCAATTCTTTACGAAGGCGCAGCGCCTCGCGATGATTTTTCAGTGCCTCGGCCGGATTGCCCCAGTTTTGGAGCGCCATACCAAGCTCATTGTGAGAGCGCGAGAGGTAATCACGAATGTCGGAATTGTCACGCTGTTCAGTTGCCAATTGTTGATAGAGCGCACATGCCTTCCGCAGATAGTCGAGCCCGCGCGCCGCGTCGGTGGTGTCCTGGAGTTGGGTGCCGATTTTCATGCAGCTGTCGGCCAGGCCGCGTCGATTATTCACGTCGTGCGGATTCGCGGCTACCAATGCTTCGCGAATTCGGAGTGCCTTGTGATAACTATCGAGCGCGCCGGTCATGTCGCCGATGCTTGCGCCGTAGACTTCGCCACGTACGTCGCCCACTCTCTCGTACGCGGCGGCCAACTCGCGTTGTAAGGCAGGGTCACTTGCCGCTTCGCTATTGAGGCTATCGAGGTAAGCCAGCGCATCCTTGACCAACCGCTCACGCACAGCAGTCGCACCGGGCAAATTCTTTACCGCATCGTGATAGTCGAAAAGAACCGAGTGTGCCAGATGCCGCACATCGTTGAAGCGCTTTTCGGCGCGTGCTTTCTCCACCGTCGCGCGATGCGCTTGCCACGTAGTAGCGATTAGGCCCGCTACCAGGCTGACAAGAATGAGCAGCGCTGCTGTGACGGCAAGCTTGTTGCGCTGGATAAATTTCGCGGCGCGGTAGCGAACAGTATCCCTGCGTGCGAGGACGGGTCGATTGCCCAAATGTCGGTGGATGTCTTCGGAAAATTGCTCGACGGATCGGTAGCGGCGCTCCGGTTCCTTCCGCAATGCCATTAGCACGATGGTGTCGAGATCACCCTTGAGAGCCTTCGAGTTTCGAACGCCAGTCGGATCGAACTTCAAATCTTTGCCTCCGGCGACAGCGGTACTCGGCCGCGGCGGTTCGGTATCGGTGATTTCGCGCGCAACGTCTAACGGAGAACGGCTAGTGAAGCGATAAGGTGAACGCCCGACGAGCAACTCATACAGAATGATGCCCAGGGAATAGACATCACTGGCCGTAGTTATCGGCTCACCTCGGACCTGCTCCGGACTGGCATATTCCGGCGTCATCGGGCGCACACCCGTCATCGTCATCAATGCTTCCGCTCCACCTCCCGGCTGCAAAATTTTCGCGATGCCGAAATCGAGCAGCTTTGGTGTGCCTTCGCTCGTCACCAATATGTTCGACATTTTGATGTCGCGATGAATAACGGTGTGACGATGAGCATAACTGACTGCCGCGCACACTTCGCGGAAGAGCTTTAGTCTTTCGACGAGGGAAATCTTGTGGGCTGCACAATACTCGTTAATCGGGAGACCTGCGACGTACTCCATGACGAAGTAGGGCAATCCATCGTCCGTTGTTCCTCCATCGAACAGGCGCGCGATGTTCGGGTGGTCGAAGCCGGCCAGGATTTGTCGCTCGTTGCGAAAATGACGGAGCACCGAGTCGGTGTCCATGCCGCGTTTGATCAACTTGATTGCGACTTGCTTCTTGTATTGCTCATCCGCACGCTCTGCCAGATAGACCGCGCCCATTCCGCCGCGGCCGATTTCGCGAATAACTCGATACGCGCCGATTAGCCGGCCCGGCGCGACCGCTGCAACGTCATCCTTCAACTCGTCCTCAGAGAATAAAAAACCCGGCTCGTCGATGAAGCTGCCGGCGGAGGCATGAGATTCGAGCAGCGACTCTACTTCGCCACGCAATTCATCGTCGCGGTTACAATTTTTTCCCAGAAACGTAGCCCGTTCTGCGGTCGGCAATTCAAGCGCTTGCTCGAATATTGCCTCAACCTTCTTCCACC
>QHRA01000045.1 GCA_003221295.1 Verrucomicrobiota bacterium
AGTCAATTTTTCATCTGCCTTGCGAATGTGAGCCGGCTCGATCATCAGTACACAACTTTCGGGAAGCTCATAAAAGGGGACGATGTCCTAGGAAAGATCGGCGACGTCGAAGTGACCATGAGTGGCAGCGGTGAACGCAGCAAGCCGACGAAGCGCGTGACGGTGGAAAGCATCAAGATCGTGCCAGCTGATTCGGTAAAATAGAAGACATCATCAGTGAACAGTGATCGGTGAATGGATTCCATTTACGAGTCACTGATCACCATTCACAGTTGAAAATGTCGAACAATTCGCCAACGCAAATCGCGCTCGTGCAGATGCGATGCGGCCCCGAGCCAGATGCGAATCTTGCTTATGCGTTTGAATTGATCGATGACGCAGCCAAAAGCGGCGCGGAGATCGTCTGTCTGCCTGAATTATTTCGCTCGCAATATTTCTGCCAATCGGAGAACCACGACAACTTTTCGTTAGCCGAGACGATTCCGGGACCGTCCACCGAGGCGCTGACAAAACTCGCGCAAGAAAAATCCATTGTCATTGTGGCGTCGCTTTTCGAAAAGCGCGCCGCCGGGGTTTATCACAATACCGCAGTAGTGATCGATGCCGACGGCAACATCCTCGGAAAATACCGCAAGATGCACATCCCGGATGATCCATCTTACTACGAGAAATTCTATTTCACACCAGGTGATCTCGGTTTTCAGAGTTGGAAAACGACGCGCGGCAATCTCGGCGTTTGTGTTTGCTGGGACCAATGGTATCCGGAAGCGGCCCGGCTAACGGCGTTGCGCGGAGCGGAAATTATCTTTTATCCCACGGCGATTGGCTGGCACCCGAGCGAGAAGAAAGAATTTGGCAAAGCGCAGCACTCCGCCTGGGAAACAATTCAGCGCAGTCACGCCATCGCGAATGGATGTTACATAGCGGTTGCCAACCGAATCGGACATGAAGCGCCGGCTGGCGGCGACGGAATCGAATTCTGGGGACAAAGTTTCGTTTGCGGCCCGGATGGAGAAATCATCGCCAAAGGTTCAGTCAATCGCGAAGAAATTGTCATGGCCGAGATCGATTGGAGCGTAATCAATCGACATCGCACCCACTGGCCGTTCCTGCGTGACCGACGGGTCGATGCCTACGCGGGAATTCAGCAACGGTTGATCGATTAGCGCAGTTTCACTTTGGCGGTTCGCCGCGTAGGTTGGGGGATGAAAATGAAATTTCTTCTCGGCTTGTTTACGCTTGGGCTCGGCGTTTGCCTGGCGAACGCGCAGGAGCCAACAAAAGCGATCGCGGTTCTGCACCCCACGGCTGGCAATAACGTCACCGGTTCCGTCACCTTCACTCAATCTGGCGAGGCCGTAAAAGTTGTGGCTGACATCACCGGATTAACACCGGGCAAACACGGTTTCCACATTCACGAGTTTGGTGATTGTTCTTCCAGTGATGGGAGTTCTGCCGGTGGCCATTTTAACCCGACGCATAAGCAACACGGCGCGCCAGACGCGAGCGATCGGCACGCCGGCGATCTGGGCAACATCGAAGCAGACGCTTCCGGCAAGGCTCATTTGGAATGGAGCGATAAAGTGATGAAACTTTCCGGCGCTGATTCGATCGTGGGTCACGCTGTGATTGTGCACGAAAAAGCAGATGATTTGAAAACGCAACCGACTGGCAATGCCGGTGGTCGTCTCGCCTGCGGCGTGATTGGCGTGGCCAAACCGTGAGCGCCAGAGAATGACCGAGCTGCTGACGATCAGCGAAGTTCGCCGGCGCACGCAGAACGGATTTGTGACGGCACGGGTGCATGCTCAAGTCGAGAGCGCAGCAGCCCGAGCAACGCGTGAAGGAAAACCTTACTGCGAAATCAGCCTTGCCGATGCATGCGATCGAATGATGCTGCGGGTTTGGGATAATCATCCCGACTACAAGTCCTGCAGTGCACTGCAGGATGGCGATTTCATCGAAATCGACGGTGAATTTGCCCAGCACCAGCAGTTCGGCCTGGAAGCGAAGACGTGGAAATCTCGAAACCTTACGTCGGATGAGATTGCGAATCTCCTTGCCGGGCCGGCCGAGCTTCGCGCCAAGCAATCGACCGATTCCGCTTTCATCACCCAAACGGTGGCGGCGATTTCCGATCCGCGGCTGCGCGGAATCTGCGAATTATTCCTGAAGGATTTTGGCGAACGCTTTCGGCGCACCGCCGCGGCGCGAAATTATCATCATGCCCGCCGTGGCGGATTGGTCGAGCACACCGCGCAAATGATGCGCGTCGCGCTTGCGCTCTCCCCGATCTATTCGCAACTGAATCTCGATCTTCTTCTCGCCGGAATTCTCTTCCACGATTCGGGAAAGCTTTGGGAAAATCATTTGCCGGAAGATGGATTCACCATGGGATTCGATGAGCGCGGCGAATTAATGGGGCACATCTCGATCGGGCTCGAGCTGGTCAATTCCCTCTGGCGCAAATTGCAGACGGAAGAGAACGGACGGACCTGGGAAAATCTGGTGCCGCCGTCGGAAGATTGCCGGCTGCATTTGCTGCATCTGATCGCGTCGCATCATGGCGACATGCAATTCGGCTCGCCAGTTTATCCCAAGACCCCGGAAGCGATGACACTGCATTACATCGACAATCTGGACGCGCGTTTGGAAATGTTTGCCGCCGGTTATTTAACGGCGAAACCAATTGCCGACCGCATTTTCGATCGCGTCCGGCCGTTGCCTGGGAATCTGGTCAAATCGCTCGAGAAATTTCAATCCGGGTAGCGCACGCGACTCGCGTGCTGGATTCGGCGTCTCGCCGAAACAAATCTTTGCAGAGAAGTCCGCGATCGCGAGGATGCGATCGCCAACACGCGAGCCGCGTGTGCTACCCGATCCTTCGACTCGCCTCTCGGAGATAATTCTCGTCGATCTCGAACCCGATGAAGTGTTTGACACCGCAGCGTTGCGCTGCGACTGCCGAATTACCAATTCCTAAAAATGGATCGAGCACGGTCTGAACGCGAGAAAGCCCGTGTAATTTAATACACCATTCAGCCAACCTAACGGGAAACGTTGCAGGGTGTGGGCGTTCCTTCGCGCGACTTTGAATTGTTTCGTAGGGAATGAACCAAGTGTTCCCGCGACACCGCAAATCGCTGCCGCGCGTGTGCGACCAGCGCGCTATGTTGCTCTTATCTTGATAAGGGACGCCAATCGCGAGGCGATCAAGCTCTACTCGGCCGCTCTTCGTAAAGTGAAAAACGTATTCGTGCGCATCGTTAAGAAACCGAGTCGAGCTGATTGGCTTGAAATGACCATAGGACCTCACCTCGCCATCTCTGTCTTCCATGGTGATTGCCTTGATCCAATGAATCACGTTCTGCAGGACAAAGGTAGGACGTAGTAGGATAACCAATTCGTGCGGCAACATCGGTCTGGACGGCGCAGAGCCGACGTTTAAGAACAACGACCCGCTCGTTTTGAGAATCCTGTGCACTTCCGCCGTCCACGTACGGCTCCACTCCAAGTATGCTTCGCGTGCTTCACTGTCGGAATATTTTCCATATTTGATCCCTAGATTGTATGGCGGAGAAGTCACCGTCACGTCGACGCAGGTGTCAGGGAGTCGCGACATTCCAGCGATGCAATCTTCGAGACGAAGATCGTGGGAGAAAAACGAGAACAGTTCTTGTCCGACTGGATCTTTAATCCGAACCATCACGGTGGTTCGTACCACTCTTCCTCAAGTTGTACAGAAAAAAGTTGAACCGTTAGCTCAGCGTAGATTCAGAGGCCGCTTGAACGCTTTCTTGAGCATTAGTTGATATCCGCCCGTTTCGTATCGTTTGATGTAGCGCTGGATTCGCCGCACTTCGTCACGCTTTAATCTGATCGAACCGGTGTTCGGGTCGACCCGCTCGCCTAGCTGAAAAATAAAATTGGCGAAGCCGCTCTTGTTTCTATGAGCCGACGGCAAGCTCCTTAAAGTGTCGATCTCAGTTCGATCCAAGCGCAAATGAGTGGTCTTTTGCGACGGCTGCTGATCGGATTTTTTTCGCGCGGACATATCTAACGAATTCGCACCATTTGCGACTTACGTTATCTTGAAATCAATGTCGGACAAACCGTCCAAGTTAAAAATTGCCGATCGCGAATTCACT
>QHRA01000046.1 GCA_003221295.1 Verrucomicrobiota bacterium
TAAGTCACGCAGACGCCAGCGTAGCGGAAAATCAAACGCGCCGACCGGATTGTCGGACCACGCATTGGCTTCGTCGAGCCAATCATCAATTGTGCGTTCGCTGTCCCAGCATTCGCCAACTGCGTACGGCTTGAAACTGGTGCCGCCGCGCAGCGCGCGCAGTTCCTGAATCGACCGAACCATCCAACCGCCGTAACCTTTGACCATATCGTAGCGGAAACCATCGAACCCGATCTCTTCCAGGAGCCATCGGGCGTAGTTGATGAGTTCGGTATAAACGAAAGGAGTTCGATGACAAAGGTCCGGCATGTCGCCGAAAGTCGCGCCATCCCAAGTCTCGTACTGAGTGGGATGAAAACATTTCCAGTCGCGTAGAAATTTTCCGCTCCCCGGTGTGAACTTGGTCCAGCGTGATTGGCCGTCGATCGGATTCCGTTCCTGCGCATCGCCGCCGCTGTTATGATTGAATACCAGATCCGCATACACTTGTAGTTCGAGCGCGTGAGCAGACTGGATGACTTCGAGCATTTCGGCCTTGGAACCGAACCACGTGGGCACGCCACCTTTCTGATCGAACTCGCCGAGATCATAGTAATCGTAGGGATCGTAGCCCATCGATTTCCATCCGGCAGCTTTGTTTGCCGGCGGAAGCCACAACGCGGTGAAGCCAGCTTCTGCGATCGCAGGTAGCTTGGATTTGATATAGGCCCACCATTCGTGTTCGGCTCCTCTTTGGTGCTTGTACACGTGTCCATGCTACTTTCGATGTTGGGACTAACAAGAAGCAATCGGGTCACGGAAATGTTACGAACGAGTGTACCGGCATGTGTCGTTGCAGCAGTAAGCTGACCCCTGAGATGGGCTGACCGCAATCTCTAACTGCGCGACGCGATGGAGCGCAGGCGAGCGGTAGCCGTCGCCGAATGCATGTAACCGTCGTGTTACATGAAAGTCACACGGTTTTTACCTGTTTTAAACAAGGTCGTCACAATTGCCGTGTAGCTGTTCGCGCATGCGGTGAATGCCGCACCAAACCAACTAAAAAACAAACCAATCAGAAAATAAATATGACACTAACTTCTAAAACTCCCCTGCAGGCAAAGGCCTGCGCACTCGTAGCCGTCTCTATTGCCCTTGCTACCGTAGCCGCCTCAACAGCCGCCGCGGACCAGCTCAGGGTTTTCAATGAAAAGGTAAACGGTGTCCCATCAGCCAATCCTGTGATGATCTCCGACAACGTCTTTTCACCGGAATTCGCTCCCGCACTGGTCGTCGAAGGGATCGATTTGCTCGAGAATCCCTCGGGCTTGATCACGCAATTCGGCAATCTGAGCGATGGGGCTCGCACTGAACCGGATGAAAACACTTATTTAATTCTCGATCATAACCCAGGTGGGCCGACGCCTGACTACGATTATGGCCGGCATTTCCTTTTTCAGGGACACGAAAACAGCGGCAACCTGGCTTACATCACGCGCATTAATCTCGATGTGGCGAGTCCCGATCATCGTATCACGCTCATGACGCCGGTCGATGGAACTGGCTTAACCCAATTCAACAGCATCGACGGTTCAACATGGAACCCGTTCAGTGGTACCCTGCTCTTTTCCCAGGAAGCAGGTACGAACGGCGGTGTCATCGAGATGGGCGCCGATTTTGATCCGAACACTGGAGCGGGCGTCGGTTTGCGCACGCTGTATGGGAGCCTCGGCCGAGCTGGTTACGAGGGCATCCATCCTGATGACTCGGGCAACGTCTGGCTTATTGAGGATGTCGGCGGCACCACGGTACAAAATAATGGAAGGAATCCGAATTCGTTCGTTTATCGCTTTGTTCCCACGGCTCCGGGCGATCTAACGCAGGGGAAATTACAGGCGCTCCAAGTCTCGATCAACGGCAGCCCGCTCGTATTCGTCCCAGTGGACGCCCAGCACCCGAACGGAGACACGCGGTCGAACAATCAATTGCTGCTGCATAGCGTGGGCGCGTCATGGCCGGTCCGTTGGATCACCTTGCATGATACCCAGACGGATGGCACCGCGCCTTTCGATGCTAACGCGGCTGCAAAAGCGCTCGGCGCAACACCATTCAAGCGTCCGGAGAATGGGCAGTTCCAGCCTGGTTCACACTTTCGGACCTTCGTTTTCGACGTCACAGGCGACACAGATAATACAGCAGGGTCAGACCCGGTGCTGGCGGCACGCGGTGCTTGGGGAGGAATATTCCGCGTCGATCTCAACGCAAACCGAAACACTGGGACCATATCTCTCGTTGTCCTGGGCGACGCCGATCAGCGACACATTGCACGATCAGCTGAACAAGCTCGATTCAGTTTGGGCCTACAAACTGAACAGCCAGCATCCGGACAGAAACCTCGTAGCCCGATTCGTTGCGCTTGGCTTGGATCGGATGGCCACGGATGAAGACAACGAGCCGACCGGCCTGCACATGTCCGAGGGAGACAGCACGATTAACGGATTGATCGGAAGCAGGGAATTTAGGACTAACCGGGCCAGGCTTTTCTTCACCGAGCAGCACGGCGAAAACAATCTCTTCGAAGTCTTCCCCCGTGACTGACGTACCGTAATTTGGTTAGGCAACGCAGTGTCGCGCCCCAGACGAGCAGGTGTCTGGGGCGCTTTTTTTAAGGCTCAAGCCTGGGGAAACATTTTGATTTGGTAAGGATGACCTCGGAGTCAAAAAGCCCTTTTGGTTACGTCTCTGATAATCAATATTAAAGCAATACAAAATGTGAAAACCAAACGGCGAAGCGAACTCGTAACACTTGTTACCTTTGTTAATGTCGCGATTTCAATGCTTGCTGTTAATACATCACGAATAGCCGTCGCCGCGGAAGGCTCTCAGCCGGTCTTTTATCGCACGATCAAAGTTGACGGACTTTCAATCTTTTATCGGGAAGCGGGGCCGAAGGATGCGCCAACGATTCTCTTGCTCCACGGACTGCCATCTTCGTCCCGGATGTTCGAGCCACTCTTCACCCGGCTTTCGGATCGATTTCATCTTGTCGCTCCGGATTACCCTGGCTTCGGGCACAGCGACTGGCCGGATGCAAAAAAATTCGCATACACATTCGATCACATCGCCGAAATCATGAATCACTTTGCCGAAGCGCTCGGACTCTCGCGGTATGCGCTTTACATGCAGGATTACGGCGGTCCCGTTGGTTTTCGCATGGCGCTCGCGCACCCAGACCGCGTAGACGCTCTCATTGTTCAAGACGCGGTCGCTCATAATGAAGGACTCGGCGCGAATTGGAAGACGCGACGCGAGTTTTGGAAAGATCGTGCTGCGAACGAAAGCGCGCTTCGCACAAATCTACTGTCATTACAGACGACGCGGACGCGTCATGTCGGAAACGATCCGAATGTCGACCGATACGATCCTGATTTGTGGACGGACGAGTTTGCGTTCCTCAACCAACCGGGGCAGGCGCAGATTCAAAGCGATCTGTTCTACGACTATCGCACTAATGTAGAGGCATATCCCAAGTGGCAGGCTTGGATGCGCGAGAAACAACCGCGCCTGCTGGTGATCTGGGGTAAGTACGATCTCTCGTTCGATCCCGGCGAGCCGGACCGTTATCGCAAGGACGTTCCTAACGCCGAAGTTCATGTTCTCGACGCCGGCCATTTTGCGCTAGACACAGCGGCAGACGAAATCGCTGTGTTGATCCGAGATTTTCTCGGTTCTTCGCGTTGAGCGTTATTTCTAAGAAAGGTACGATGAAAGCGATAGAAGGTTACTTTTTGATCAAACCCGAAGACCTCTTCTGGCGGCCGTCCAATCTGATGCGAATTCCAAACGCTGATTATTTGGAGCGCACAGGAAGTGAGAATCTTAGCGCGCGCCTCTGGCGGTTGCCGCCCAAAAGCGCGAATACCCTGCACAAGCACTCCCGGCAGGAGGAGTTCTATTTCGTGCTGGAAGGCGTGGGCCGGATGCGCGTAGGCGACGAAACATTAACCGTGCCGAAATACGGCGGCGTGTTGGTCGGGCCGGATCAGTTGCGGCAGGTGTTCAACGACACTGACGGCGATGTGCTCTGGCTTATCGTAGGGGCACCGGAGGAAATGGAATTTCTGCAAGGCTCAAAATCCAAAGCCGACCTGTCACTTATCTATCCGGTTGATCCGAAACAATTGCCAAAGGAATTGGCCGGCGTTGAGTGGCCGCCGAAAGATTGACCTGATCGCTTTTGCTTGCTCACTGTTTCACGGTTAGCTGCGAACTCGTAGTCGCGATGGGCTCGTAAAATCGTAAGCCTTCGATGTCGCTGCCGAGATCGCGCAGCGGGTAAAGACCTTTTGCAGAGCCGCCGCCGGGATCTTGCACGAGGTAGTCAAACCCGTCCTTGCCGGCGATGACGACAAAATGCGTGATGCCGCTGGGCTGCCGGACCCGAACGATAACTGGGTTTCCGCGGGCCAGGTTCGAATCGATCAGCTGATACGAAGCCAGATCTTCATATACGTGGCGGACGCGGTCGGGCGCGAACCACGCCGCGCGATCCCAATAAACCCAGCCTTGCTCGGTGTATCCGCCGACGGATGGTAAAAACCAGTTTAACTGCTGCGGATCGGTCTCGACGCCATAAAACTTGAACACCATCGCCGCGGAAGCGACGGCGCAGCCTTGGCCGCCGAGGGTGCCATTGGCTTCGATTCCGCCCAGCGGATCGTCGCGCCATTTTTCATCGGCCTGGCGGAACGACGGCACCGCCAGCTCGACACGATGGAAAAAATAACGTCCACCGCGCGGCGAGAGTTTTCGTTTCCAAGTCCAATCGATGTGCACAGCAAGCACTGCGACGAGCACAACAAGAAGGAAACTGATGAAAAACCAAAGGCGCTTCAAAGCATTTTGCGGCTTCTTGTCATTCTGAGCGAAGCGAAGAATCTCAGATTATTTCTTCTCGACGCGCCTGTGTACCCAATAGCCAGAGATGTTTCGCTTCGCTCAACATGACAGGGCGCCCTGGTGGTCGCTAACGTCAACAAAAAAGACAAGTTGCGCGAGTGCATTGATAATGCTGATTTCGCCATCATGACTCAGGCTCGGGAACTCCGCCTCGCCAAGCGTATGGCGCGTCTCGGCACCGAGACCGCCTTCGAAGTTTTGGTTAAGGCGCGGGCGCTGGAGGCTAAAGGGCGCGACATCATCCATCTCGAGATCGGGGAACCCGATTTCGATACACCGGCCAACATCATCGACGCGGCCTGCGACGCGCTGCATAAGAGTTTCACCCATTACGGCCCTTCCGCCGGTTTGCCCCAGCTGCGCGAGGTCATCGCGCAGTATGTGAGCGAGACGCGACGGATAAATGTTACACCGGAAGAAGTAGTCATCGTCCCTGGTGGCAAGCCTATCATCTTCTTCGGCATTCTCGCTCTCGTGGAAGATGGCGATGAGGTCATCTATCCGAATCCCGGCTTTCCCATCTACGAATCAATGATCAATTACGTCGGCGCGAAAGCCGTACCGATCCGATTGCGCGAGGACCTGGATTTTCGTCTCGACGTCGATGAGCTCGCCGGGCTTATCAACGACCGCACAAAATTGATCATTTTGAATTCACCGCAGAATCCCACTGGCGGTGTGCTGGAAAAGAAAGACGTCGGCGGTATCGCGCGCGCTATCGGCGATCGCAACATTATGGTGTTAAGCGACGAGATCTACAGCCGGCTCATCTTCGAAGGAGAACATCACTCCATCATGTCGATCGACGGCATGAAAGAGCGCTGCATCTTGCTCGATGGTTTCTCCAAAACGTACGCCATGACTGGTTGGCGGATGGGTTACGGCGTGATGCGCGCCGATCTCGCAGCTCACGTTGCTCGGCTGATGACCAACTCCAACTCGTGCACCGCGAGCTTCACCCAAGTCGCCGGCATCGAAGCCTTGCGCGGACCGCAGAAATCGGTGGACGCGATGCGCGCCGAGTTCAAGAAACGCCGCGACGTGATGGTCGCCGGCCTCAATGAGATTAAAGGTTTCTCCTGCCGCTCGCCTCATGGTGCCTTTTACGTCTTTCCGAATATCACGAGGACCGGATGGCCATCGAAAAAGCTGGCCGATGCGTTGCTCGATGATGCTGGCGTCGCCGCGCTATCCGGCACTGCTTTCGGCGATTTCGGCGAAGGTTATTTGCGCTTCAGTGTTGCTAACTCGATCGAGAATATCGAGAAGGCGCTGGGTCGCGTTGCTGCGTGGGTGGACAAAAATTTGTAAGGCCGGTTCTATCGAAGGTGCGCGTGATTGCGTTCTTTCGAGCTTTTTGAAAGAAGTTTTTTGCCGCAGTCTTCAAGGGCGTTGCATCGACAGTCTTGCATTTGCTTGAGCAACGTCTGCATGAGCTTGAGCCGCTTCATTCGGAGTTGTAGTTCCGCAATCTTGCGTTCTGAAAGTTCATGCCAGCGTTTTGGTGGACGCGTCGCGGCGCGAAAGCCGAAAAACAGCTCGCGTATCTCGTCTAAAGTGAAGCCGGACTCCTGTGCGCGCTGCACCACCGCGAGCCGAAAAAGCGCGCTCTTCTCATAACGACGTTGGCCATTCTTGCGCACTGGCGGCGGCAGAATCCCGATCTGCTCATAGTAGCGAATGGCTGATGTGCGCAAACCAAAGACACGCGCGACATCGGAAATCGCCAGGTTATCCGCCACTCAGAAACCTAACAAGCAGCCGCGCTGAACGCCACGAAAATCGCTCGCATCTTTCTTAAAAAATCTCCTTTGACTTAAAGTCGACTTGAACTCGTAGCGTCGAAAGTATGAAAAAAATATTCCAATTCATAACTGCAATCGCCATCCTTGTGCCGATCATTGATTCGGCGTCATCAGAACCTTCATCGTCGCAAACCGAGCACGCGTCACCTTTCGCCTGCAACGCAATGGCGTTGTCGCCGGAGGTAAGAAAACGCCATTTCGAGGAGCTTGGGCCAGCCTTGCTAAAACTGAAGAAGAGCATACGAGAACTGCCAGATGGCTACGAGTTCGAATTGCCTGCGGATAACAAAACGTATCAGCTGTTAACGGAATGGGCGTTCCAGGAGCGGTTATGCTGTCCATTCTTCGATATCGACCTGCATTTCGACAGAGAAGGCGGACCGCTGTGGTTACGTCTCACTGGCCGATCCGGGACTAAAGAGTTCATTAAGGAGGAGTTTGACCTAGCTAATTCTCGTTAGTAGCGCCATGCCAAAAGTCTCAACTCAAGAGTTCGAACGGCTGCCGCTGCGAGTTCATACGTTTCTCGCCGGGGTGCCACTTCACGACGTATGGTTCGTCGATCTCCCGCGCTGGCGCGCCGGAGTAACGCTCGATGATTTCCTACGGACTGCGAACAATTGTCTATTCACGCCCTCTTCGCTCGTGCGAATGCTACTCGGCATTCGGCACTTCGTTGGACGGTTCTTCGATTGGGACCGTAAGGCCGGAACGCAAGATGGGTTTTTCCGCGTTGTGTACCGCTTTGAAAACGAGCAGCTCGTCGAGTTGATCAATCGAACAGTCCACGTTGCGGCGCTGAGCACCCTGGTCGAGACGGCGACTGGCTACCGTTTCTATTTAGGGGTTTACGTCCGCAGCGTAAGCCGCTTCACGCCGTTCTACATGGCTTTGATCGATCCTTTTCGGAAAATGATCGTCTATCCGTCGCTGCTGCGTAGCGTCAGTGCTCAATGGAATCAGGCATTCTGCGCGGACGGAAAACATAAGAACGTGAATTGTCGATGCGATAAAGGCATGCTTCCATTCTCCCAATCATGACGGGGAAGAAACGTTTTCGAGTTTTCGCGACCTCACGCATCGGTGATGCTGCCGAGAACCGACTGCGCGAGCGCGGATACGATCTCGAAGTTTTCCAAGGACCCGAGGCGCCGCCGAAGAAATTGATCATTGAGAAAGTGAAAAGCGGCATCGACGGGTTGATCAC
>QHRA01000106.1 GCA_003221295.1 Verrucomicrobiota bacterium
TGAGCAACATCTTCGGCACGCTTCAGACTTATCTAGGTTCGAGCTACGTGAACGATCTCACCCTCTTCGGCCGCACCTATCGCGTCACCGCGCAAGCCGACTCGCAATTTCGCCTGGGTCCCGACGACGTCCGCTTACTTAAGACGCGCAATAACTCCGGCGGAATGGTTCCCCTGGGTTCCGTCGCGACCGTGAAGGAAGTGAGCGGCGCCGACAAAATTACGCACTACAACATGTTCCCGGCGGCAGATCTGAGCGGCCAGCCCGCGCCGGGCGCCAGCACGGGCGACGCGTTGGCTGCCGTTGAACGTCTCGCGAAAGAAATTCTGCCCACCAGTTTCACGACCGATTGGACGGAGATCGCGCTGCAGCAGAAACTTGCCGGCAACAGCGCGGCCTACATTTTTCCGCTCTGCGTTCTCTTCGTCTTCCTTCTGCTCTCGGCGCTTTACGAGAGCTGGTCGCTGCCGCTCGCCATCATTCTGATCGTACCAATGTGTCTGTTCAGCTCGATCTATGGTGTCTGGCTCCGCTCGATGGAGAACAACATCTTCACCCAGATTGGTTTTGTCGTGCTGGTTGGACTCGCCTGCAAGAATGCCATCTTAATCGTCGAGTTCGCCAAACAAATCCAGGATCGCGATGCCAAAGATCGCTTCACCGCCGCGGTTGAAGCCTGCCGCCTCCGCTTGCGGCCGATCCTCATGACTTCCTTTGCTTTTATTTTCGGTGTCCTCCCGCTGGTTCTCAGCAGCGGCGCCGGTGCAGAAATGCGGCAGGCCCTCGGCACCGCCGTCTTCTTCGGAATGCTCGGAGTAACCGGCTTCGGTCTTTTTCTCACGCCGGTGTTTTACGTTGTCATCATGTGGTTCAAAGAACGTCGCAGCAAAGCTGTCGTATCCACCCCACCGTTAGTTCCGGAACCGACTCTTAGTTAGAATCATGGACGCAAATTTCATCACCGCATTAGCCGGAGTGCTCGGGTCGGTGAGTGGCACGTCGGCCGCGATCGCCACCCCCGCGCCTTTCGAAAAAGTTGCGGATGACGGTCGGGTGGACTCTCGACCTTCTCTTTTCCAGAGACATCGAACAAATGATCACCTTGCGCGACGTTGAAGCGTTGAGCGACCTCGCAGGCCGAATTCGCGCACGCGCGAAGGACTCAGTTCCCCCGCTGTCTCCTTCAGAAGCCCTCGCCATCGACAAGCAATTATAAGGAAGGTTAAACCTATGGCTCTCACCGCAACTGCCGATATTGCCGGTCTTTCAGTCTCTAATCAGCCGCTTTCTCAAGAAGAGCTGCGCAAGATGAATGCCTACTGGCGCGCGGCCAATTACCTCTCTGTCGGACAGATCTATCTGTATGCAAATCCGTTGCTGCGCGAAAAGTTGAGACTTGAGCACGTGAAACCGCGCCTGCTCGGTCACTGGGGTACGACGCCAGGACTGAACTTTATCTATGTGCACTTCAACCGCCTAATTAATAAGTACGACCTCAACGTTATTTACGTTTGCGGTCCGGGCCATGGCGGCCCCGGGATGGTTGCGAACACCTATCTTGAAGGCACCTATACAGAGCTCTATTCAGGCATTCAACAGAACGAAGAAGGTATGAGAAAACTGTTTAAGCAGTTTTCTTTTCCGGGAGGCATTCCCAGTCATAACGCGCCTGAAACACCAGGTTCCATCCATGAAGGCGGAGAATTGGGTTATGCTTTGGTGCACGCCTACGGAGCGGTCTTCGACAATCCCGATCTGGTGGCTTGTTGCGTAGTGGGCGACGGCGAGGCCGAAACAGGACCGCTTGCCACAAGTTGGCACGGCAACAAATTCCTCAACCCGGCGCGCGACGGGGCCGTGCTGCCGATCCTTCACCTAAACGGCTACAAGATTGCAAACCCGACCGTGCTCGGACGCCTTGACGACGAAGAGCTAACGCAACTCTTCCATGGCTACGGATACAAACCCTATTTCGTAGAAGGAGACGAACCCGAGCGGATGCATCAGCTCATGGCGGCAACGCTCGACACAGTGATCGAAGAGATCCGCGCCATCCAGAATGAAGGGCGCAGCAAGGAACCCGTAACGCTTCCAGTCTGGCCCATGATCGTCTTGCGGACTCCGAAGGGTTGGACTGGACCAAAGGTCGTGGATGGCAAGCCGGTCGAAGGTACCTGGCGAGCCCATCAAGTGCCGGTTACAGACATGGATACCAAGCGTGGGCACCTGAAAATTCTTGAAGAGTGGCTCAAGAGTTATCGCCCGGAAGAGTTGTTCGATGAGAAGGGCAAGCTCATTGAAGAACTTTTGGAACTCGCGCCGAAAGGTGAACGCCGCATCGGTGCAAACCCGCATGCCAACGGCGGACTGCTATTGAAAGACCTTTTGATGCCGGACTTCCGCGAATACGCGGTCTCAGTTTCTAAACCCGGCAAGGAGACGGTAGAATCGACCAGAGTTCTGGGCACTTTTCTACGCGATGTGATGAAGCTCAATCTGACGCAAGCAAACTTTCGGGTGTTCGGTCCGGACGAAACCGCCTCCAACCGTCTCGACGCAGTCTATCAGGCGACAGACAAAATCTGGATGGAGCCAATTCTTCCAGTGGATGAGCACCTGTCGCGTAACGGACGCGTGATGGAAATCCTGAGCGAGCACATGTGTCAAGGTTGGCTAGAGGGTTATCTGCTAACGGGCCGTCACGGATTCTTCTCCTGCTATGAGGGCTTCGTCCACATCGTGGATTCGATGTTCAATCAACACGCTAAGTGGCTAAAGACCACACGTCACATTCCGTGGCGACGCCCCATCGCCTCGCTGAATTACCTTCTAACTTCGCACGTATGGCGGCAGGACCACAACGGCTTCACTCACCAGGACCCTGGCTTCATTGATTTCGTAATGAACAAGAAAGCCGACATCGTTCGGGTGTATTTGCCGCCGGATGCCAACACATTGCTTTCTGTGGCGGATCATTGTTTGCGCAGCCGGCACTACGTGAACGTAATTGTCGCTGGCAAACAGCCTGAGTTGCAGTGGCTCGATATGGAGGCTGCCATTGCTCACTGCACGACTGGCGTAGGCATCTGGTCGTGGGCTAGCACAGATGAGGGCAGCGAACCGGATGTGGTAATGGCTTGCGCGGGTGATGTGCCCACTTTGGAAACGTTGGCCGCGGTTGACTTGCTACGGCAACATTTTCCCGATCTCAAGATTCGGGTCGTTAACGTAGTCGACCTGATGACCCTGGAGCCTCCCAGTCAACATCCTCACGGAATTCCCGATTCCGAATTTGATTCCATGTTCACCACCGATAAACCAGTGATCTTCGCCTATCACGGATATCCCTGGCTCATCCATCGGCTGTGCTATCGCCGACATGGTCACGACAATTTCCACGTGCACGGCTACCAAGAAGAGGGCACTACAACCACCCCTTTCGACATGACTGTCATGAATGGATTGGATCGTTTTCATCTTGCCAGCGCGGTCGCGGATCGGGTGCCGAAATTGCAGCGCATTGGTGCCCACTTTCAAGAATTCCTGCGAAACAAACTGGCGGAGCACAAACATTATACGCGCGAGAACGGCGACGATCTGCCGGAGGTGAAAAACTGGAAATGGTCTTACTGACCAATGAAGGTTCTCGTACTCAATTCGGGTTCCAGCAGCCAGAAGAGCTCCCTCTACCAGATGGACGAGAGTCTTCCTGACGATCCACCCACCTCACTTTGGCAAGGCAAGATCGAATGGCGAGACAAGGTTGCGGAAGCCGAAATCAAGAACGCGCGCGGAGTCGTGCAAAAAAATCGGGCCAAAGTCTCGTCGCGTGCAGAGGCGGTTGAGCATTTACTTGGCACTCTGACGGACGGTGACAGGCCCGCGGTGACGTCGCTTACCGAAATTGACGTCGTCGGGCACCGCGTGGTGCATGGCGGCCCGAAATACGAAGAACCGGTTTCGCTTACTCCCGAAGTACGTGCTGGAATCGCCAAGGCTTCTGCTTTCGCTCCGCTCCACAATCGCGCCGAACTCGAAGGCATAGAAATCATTGAAAAGCTCTTAGGCCGAGTCCCCCAAGTTGCGGTCTTCGACACGGGATTTCATCGAAAGATGCCGCAGGCCGCGTCGGTGTATCCGGGGCCTTATCAGTGGTTCGAGCACGACATCCGCCGCTACGGATTTCACGGGATCAATCATCAATATTGCGCAGCGCGCGCTGCGAGGCTTCTAGGCCGAGACCTAAACTCGCTCAAATTAGTTACCTGCCATTTAGGGAACGGTTGCTCTCTGGCCGCAATTCGTGACGGCCATAGCATCGATACGACAATGGGGTTCACTCCTCTTGAAGGTCTCATGATGGGTACCCGCTCCGGTTCGATTGACCCGGGAATACTCACTTACCTGATGTGCCAGGGCCACGTCGACAGCCAAGAGATCGACGATCTTCTAAATAATGAATCAGGTCTGCTTGGGATCTCGGGGATTTCGGGAGATATGCGCGATATTCTGGCGGCCATGAAACGAGGCCATTCACGAGCGAAGTTGGCATTCGATATCTACGTCCATCGTCTGCAGGCCGGGATAGGTGCCATGGTTGCGGTGTTAGGCGGAATCGACGCGCTCATATTCTCTGGAGGAGTCGGGGAGAACTCCGCCGAGGTGCGCGAGGCAGCTTGCAAACAGCTGGCGTTCCTTGGTCTCAAACTTGATGACGCCGCCAATAGACGCGGTACTTCCGACCGAGATGTCGCTGCGCCCGATTCCAGAGTGCGCGTTCTGATAATTCGAGCGCAGGAAGATTGGGCGATCGCCAAGGAGTGTTGGCGTGTCATGCGGGTTTCAACCGATGACTAAAATTCTTCCCGTGCTTTACCTGGCGCGACACGGCGAGACCGCATGGAGCCTTAGCGGCCAGCACACTGGTCTTACTGAACTGCCGTTGACCGAGCGAGGCGAGCGCAACGCACGTAACCTTGGACCGCGGCTGGCCGGATTGACTTTCGCGAAGGTCTTCACTAGTCCATTGCAACGCGCCACTCGCACTTGTGAATTGGCTGGCTTCGCGGCCCCCGCCGAAGTCGATCGCGATCTGGTCGAATGGAACTACGGCGACTATGAAGGACTTCGAACGGCGGAGATTCATGACAAGCGCCCAGAATGGCAATTGTTCCGCGACGGCTGTCCGGGCGGAGAATCACCGGATCAGATTGGCGCACGAGCTGATCGCGTGCTGAGTCGCGTGCGCGCGGTCAGCGGCGATGTCCTGATTTTTTCCAGCGGGCATTTTTTGCGAGTGCTTGCGGCGCGCTGGCTCGGACTCGAACCCGTCAACGGAAGACTCTTCATGTTGAAGACGGCAAGCCTCAGTGCGCTCGGCTATGAAAACGAATTATCCCAACCAGTGATCTCGCTGTGGGACGACACCAGCCACGTGAGCGCCTAAGTCGGATCACAAGGATGAAAGTAATGTCGGCGCCTTGGTCTCAGCCGCGAAATACCTTTTGGGAGATTGGGACGCGCAGCACTTGGTGTTACTGGAAAATCTCCAGGCGAAGAAGTGTCTTCAAATCTGCACAGACTTAAGCAGATAATGGAAACGGGAAGAGTAACCGACACGAGCTACTTCGGTGACCGGTAAGTTTGCTCAGCGTTGAATCGCCAGCGCATCTCAATGTATTAACGCATCAACGTCTCCACGACTCTTCAACTCTGGGCGCCCCTCGCCACAACAGATTTCTCAATACAAACAATTCCAGCGCAAACGGCACGTACCCGCCATAACCAAGCAGTGGCATCTCGAATACCTCCAGAAACTGCGCCCCTGGCGTGTGATAAATCCACTTCGGCCACGAATAATAATTCCACATCTCCCAGAAAAAGCCGCAAATCAACGCCCCAACCGACAGCGATACGATCGGCCGCCAATCCCCCCGTTCCAAGTACTCCATGAAATGCTCTCTTCCCAGCCAGAAATTCAGCGGTTCCAGAATCAAGACCAGGGACATCCAAACAAACGGATAACAATATTTCGGCCAGACCAGCGTCAGCAGCAGCATACCTGCACCTGCTAAAAAGAAGCCCGGTTCCAATGCTGCAGTCTCCCGAACCCGAGGTCCGAAAGTGAATCGCTCCACCCACTTAAAGGTGCCGACCAACTCTGCCGTCTCAAACACCGCCGGCATCACCGTCGAAAACGAAATCGTGCAAAGCACGTAATACTCGAATGTTGTGAAATGGTTACTTCCCAGGTACTCCCAGTTCGTCGTGCGGCGGTTGATCATTTCAAACATCCACCAAACCGGCGAAGAAGCCACAAACAGCAGCACGAACTCTTTGCGCGACCGTGTCCACATCGAACTCCCTCTCCGCGCCGCCACCAGCGCATCTACCACCAGTATGTATCCGAGCCATAAGGGGAAAAAGAGATACGCCGTGACGCCTTTCATCGTCCAGTTCAACGGCCAACATATAGCAATGAGCAACAGCCCTACCCATCCCTGCGCCGGCCAGCGGTTTCGAGAAGCGCTGGCTGTGCTTGGCGAATTCCTCAATTCTTCCATCCTTGCTTATTATCCAATAATCGGAACCCGGTCTAGACCGCGAGGTAAACTGAAAGCACCTGGTAAAAGCGGATGAGATCACTTCGGCCTCTTTCTCAAACCGTCTTTTACGTCGTCATCATGTGGTTCAAAGAACGCCGCGCCAAAGCTCCTGCACCCGCGCCACCGCTAA
>QHRA01000107.1 GCA_003221295.1 Verrucomicrobiota bacterium
ATTTGTTCGATGGCGAGATCTTTTTCACCACACCAGGCGTAAATTACGCCCATGTACTTCACCAGCTCTGCACCGTCGATTGAGTCTTTGGTAATCGGCAGGAGTTCAATCGCGCGTCGGCCTTCGCGGATTGCTTCATCCTTGCGGCCGAGGGCTGCGTCGATGAGGCCGAGCACGCACAGCGCTGGCGCATAACCGGGTTGCTCTTTCACCGTGCGTTCGATTTCCGCGTGCGCGGCGAGGAAAGCAGCTTGGGCCGTGGCAACATCGTCCTTGCTGCGGGCGGCCATGCCTTCGCACCAGGAACGTGGAAAGTTCAGATCAACGGCCGTTCCGCTGTCCGGAATCGCAGCCAAAGCCTTGGTCACTGCCGCCGGATCGCGTTCGCACAGCGCGAGGTAGAACCATTGAGCGGCCAAGTCTGACGCCGTCGCCGGATTTTCGGCCCGAATTGTTCGAATGCTTTCGCGAAGGGGGCGGGGGTCTGCTCGCCATTCGAGATCAACCAAGGCGCGAGTGACCCGCGTGTCTAAGTCGCGCGGAATTAGAACGAGCGCACGGTCCAAAGCAGCAGCCATCGCCCGAAACTGTCGGAATTCCTGATAGCTGAGCGCGATCTGTTGGAGAATGAAAAAGTTGCGTGGATCCAGCGCGAGAGCCCTTTGCAAGCTCCGCGCTGATTCATTCCAAAGTCCCTGACGCCGGTCGATATAGCCGGTTAGCTCGAAGATTTCCGAATTATTCGGCAACGCGCGTTGGGCAACGGCGAGTTCGGCCCGCGCTTTCTCGTAATCGAGATAACAACGATACAGGAAATCAGCCCGAGCAAGGTGCGTCTCCCCTGCATCAGGGCGCAGACGAATGACAGTGTTGAGCGCGCTATCCGCCCGAGCTAGACGGGCCGGCGTGTGATCGAGACCAAAAAAATACAGGTAGTTATGGGCGGCGGCGAGCTGGCAGTAAGCGAGGAAAAAGTTGGGATCCCGCTCGATGGCTTGATCGAGTAGGTCAACGGCCTCACGCAATTTTTCGTTAATTTGGGCATTGAGAGAAATCGTCGCGACGAGCGCCTTCGCGCGGACGTAAAGGCCATAAGCGATGAGATCTTTAGTCGGACGTTCGTCGATAGCGGCTTTCTCTTTGGGCGAGACGGTGGCTTGAAGCTGAGAGACAATTCGCTGCACGATATCGCTCTGAATTGCGAAGACGTCGACCAGATCGCGTTCGTAGCTTTCTTGCCATGCGGGAGTGCCACTCCGGGCATCGGTAAGCTGCGCGGTAATGCTCACTTTCTCACCGCTTTGGCGGACACTTCCTTCCAGGACGAAGGCGACGCCTAAAGTCTGAGCTATCTCGCGCAAGTTTCGTCGCGTTCCCGCCACGTAGGTATTAACTGAAGTGCGGTTGATTACTTTGAGGTCCGCTATTTTGGCAAGAGCGGTACGAATATCATCTTGGACGCCATCGGCCAAAAACGCGTTCTGTTTATCTTCGCTACGATTCTCCAAAGGAAGAACCGCGATACTTTTCTCTGGGAGAACCGCGAGGGCGGCGGCTTCCGGCGACGATGACACGCTGGTGAGCTCTGGTGCTAGCTGGCGCGAGAGGCTCCAAATCCCGAACCCCATCGCCAGCGCCACGGTGCTCAGAAGGGCGGCAGTCAATACGGGCTTGCGCCAGCGATTCGTATCAGAAGAATCCGCGACGTCCGCAGTTTGTTCCGGTACTTTCGAGCTGAACTTTGCCGGCTCTTCCGGATCCGCAATTTCCTCGGGGTAAACATTCATCGGTTGGTTCAAGGGCAATAGAGACGTCGTTGAGTGATCTGCCCTGCCCTTCCAAGCAAAATGTGTTCCTCCGGAGCCTTACTTTATGTCGCGCTGGACAGATTAGGACGTGAAGTGCCAATCCTTTTCACAGCATGCTCGTTAGCTGCTCAACAACCCCCCGGGGAGGCCGTTCGCGTTGATGGAGCGGCCTCGGGAGGCGAATTTTAACCCTGCCCGCAGGCGCGGCTCGAAATTAGCTATCACCTACTCGATGTGCCTTGAGCTTTGAACTGACGATCCCATGCGAAACCTGCGCGATCGCCCTGTTGGGCAAAAAATCACATTCGTGATCATGTTGATCTCGGGTGTGGTACTACTCCTTGCCTTCGCGGCTCTGTTCTGCTTCCAGGCTTATACCTTAAGGCAGCATTCTGCCCACGAACTGGCGGTGGTCGGGGAGATCACGGCTCACAATTGCGCCGCAGCGGTAATGTTTAGGGACGAGGGAGCCGCAGCCCAAATCCTTACTGGACTGAAGACAATGCCCCAAATTGTCGGCGCGCGCCTCGAGGGCGCAGACCAGCAGCGCCTGGCTTATTTTGGTGGATTGCGGGATGAACTGGAAATCAAAGCAGCGCGATTGAAATCGGGCTTCCGAATCGACGGCAATCGAATTCTCCTCGCACAGCCGGTCATGCTCGACGGGAAACGGGAAGGAACGCTCTACCTCATCGCGGATTTGCGGGCAATGACGTCGCAACTTCTCAAACTCTATGGTGGCATTTTCGCGCTGGTTCTTGCCGCTTCGCTCCTTCTCGCATTCCTGCTTTCGAGTCAATTCCTTCGGTTTGTCACCAACCCGATTCTGAGCCTTGCCGGCACCGCGCGGACGATCGCCCACGACCGCGACTATTCCGTGCGGGCTACGAAGGTGTGCGGCGATGAGGTGGGAGGGTTGACCGACGCATTCAACCAGATGCTGACGCAAATCCAGTCTCAGGATAGCGCGCTACAAACGGCACGACACGAATTGCAGGAACAAGTGATCGCGCTCCAGCGCGAGATCGGCGAGCGTAAACGAGCGGAGGCCGCACAGGCCCGGCTCACTGCTATTCTCGAAGCTACGCCCGATATCGTGATGAGTGCCAATCCGGGTGGCATTCCCTTCTATCTCAACCGTGCCGGGCACGAAATTCTGGGCGTAGCTCAAGATCGGGATATTTCCGGAATGAAGACACTCTATTTGCATCCCGAATGGGCTCGCGAAATTTTCGTCAAGGATGGATTGCAGGCGGCCATCCGACATGGCTCGTGGGCGGGCGAGACAACCATTTTAGCCCGCAATGGAAAGGAAATTCCCGTGTCGCAGGTCCTTATCGCGCACAAAAGTTCTGAGGGCCAAGTAGAATATTTTTCCACGGTCTTACGCGACATGACGGAGTACCGCGAAGCAGAGGAAGCGTTGCGTCTTTCGCAGCAGAAGTTACTCGAAACTTCGCGTCTCGCTGGCATGGCGGAAGTGGCGACCGGCGTCCTGCACAATGTCGGTAACGTGCTCAACAGCGTAAATGTTTCCGCCGGCCTCGTCGTGGAGAGGCTTCGCCGCTCCAAGGCGCCGAAGCTGGCAAAGGCCGCGGCACTTCTCACCGCCCACAATGGTGATCTCGGCGAATACCTAACGAATGATGTGAATGGGCAAAAATTACCGGGCTATCTCGCGAATCTCGGAGAATTCTTTATCCTGGAGAACGCCGAACTACTGAACGAGGTCGATCAACTAAGCCGTAATATCGAGCACATTAAGGAAGTAGTTGCGATGCAGCAGAGCTACGCCAAGGTCAGCGGTGTTTTCGAAAATCTCCAGGCCCATCGGCTGGTAGAGGACGCCATCGCCATGAACATTGGCGCGTTTGAGCGCCACGGCGTCGAAGTTGAGCGGCGGTTTTCTGCCGTGCCGGCGATCCGCGTCGACCGGCACAAGCTATTGCAGATTCTCATCAATCTGATTCGCAACGCCAAATATGCTTTGGACGAGGTGGAGCGCATCGACAAGAAAATTGTAATCTCGATCTCCGCCCCGAACGAGCACTGTATCCAGATCGTCGTCTCGGACAACGGCATCGGCATTTCACCGGAAAACTTGACCCGCATTTTCGCACACGGTTTCACCACCCGCGAAGGCGGCCACGGTTTCGGCCTGCATAGCGGCGCGATCGCCGCGCGTTCGATGGGCGGGTCCATCACCGTAGCGAGCCCCGGCATCGGCCAGGGAGCCAGCTTTACCCTCGAACTTCCCATTGCATCTACCGCCTCTGTCACATGAACCTCGCACCTCCAACTTTGCAGCCCCACCATCACCGCATCCTGATCATCGACGACAACCCATCGATCCATGAAGATTTTCGCAAAATCCTCGGCCCCGCTGATGCCAAGCTCGCTGAAGAGCTTGATGCGACGGAAGCCTCTCTTTTCGGCGACGAGGCTGGTGCCTCGCGCGCACAAAATTTTCGGATCGACTCCGCTTTCCAGGGACAAGAGGGACTTGAGAAAGTCCGAGCCGCCTGTGCCGAAGGCGCGCCGTACGCTGTCGCCTTTGTCGACGTGCGAATGCCCCCTGGCTGGGATGGAATTGAAACCATCTCCCGTATCTGGAAGGAATTTCCCGATCTTCAGATCGTCATTTGCACCGCCTACTCAGATTATTCGTGGGACGAGATCGCGAAGTCGGTCGGCGGCAACACCGATAAGATGCTTGTACTCAAGAAACCTTTCGATAACGTCGAGGTCTTGCAGATGGCGCACGCTCTTTCGAAAAAATGGCAGCTCACCCAGATGGCGCGAGAACAGATGGAGGAATTGGATGCGCTCGTAAACCAGCGCACGGCGGAATTGCGCGCCGCCAACGCGCGCTTGACCGGCGAAGTAGCGGAACGCGCTGCTGCTGAGGAAGCGCTACGTCGCTCGGAGGAGCGTTTTTCGAAAGCGTTTCATGCCAGCCCGGTGCCGATGGCGATTCAACGCCCAGACGGAAAAGATTGCCTCGATGCAAACACAAGTTTTCTCGAACTCGTCGGCGCATCGCGCGAGGCTGTGCTCGCAGGCAGCACGACATTTTGGGCCGATGAATCCACCCCGACTACTGTCCGCGAAGAACTTGCAGCTCGTCACGCCGTGCGGAACTTAGCCGCGACCATTCGCACCACCTCTAACGAAACACGCGAAGTTCTGGTCGCAGCCGAGAATCTCGAGCTCGGAAGTGCTCCTTATCACTTGCTCATCTTGCAGGACATCACTGATCGCGTGCGGCTCGAAAACGAATTACGCCAGGCGCAAAAGATGGAAGCCGTTGGTCGACTCGCGGCCGGCGTCGCCCACGACTTCAACAACATTCTTACGGTCATTCTTGGAAACACCTCGATGCAACTGCGGAATCCGCGGCTCGATAAAAAACTAACGTCTTCTCTCAACCAGGTGCAACGTGCCGCGGAACGGGCTACCGCTTTGACCCGCCAGCTTCTCGCCTATAGCCGAAAGCAAATCATCCAGAGGCGACCGCTCGCGCTCAATGAGGTTGTCGAGCAAACAGTTGCGATGTTGCGGCGACTGATCGGGGAACACATCGCCCTTGATATGCAGCTGGCTCCCGATCTGCCGCCGATTTTCGCTGATTCCAACAATGTCGAACAGGTCATCATGAACCTTGCGTTGAATGCTCGCGATGCCATGCCCGACGGCGGTAAGCTTACTCTCACCACTACGCAAGTCGAAGTCGACAAAGCATCTCAAGCACGCAATCCGGAATCGCAGCTTGGTCCTTACATCTGCCTGGCGGTAAAGGATACCGGTTACGGGATGGATGCGGCCACGGTCGGTCGAATTTTTGAGCCATTTTTTACGACCAAAGATCCGGGCCAGGGTACTGGCATGGGTCTGGCCACCGTTTACGGGGTGCTCAAGCAACACGGGGGTTGGATTGAAGTGGATACCACGCCAGGTCGAGGCACGATCATTCGCACATTTTTCCCGTTGAGCGTCGAGAGATTCGTTGCTGCATCAGCCAAATCAGAAAGTTCACCGACCGACTCCACACCGACTAACGCCATCACTATCCTGGTAGTAGAAGATGAAGAAATGTTGCGGGAGTTCGTCAGCGGAGCGCTTGCCGCTTTAGGTTATCGCGTGCTGTCAGCTGCGAATGGTCCCGATGCGCTTGAGGTGTGGGCCGAACACCGCGATGAGATCGACTTGTTACTTACGGATGTTGTGATGCCCGAATCTATCTCCGGTCGACAGCTGGCGCATACTCTCATCCTGGATAAACCGAATTTGAAAGTTATCTTTACCAGCGGTTATAGCTCCGAGCTTTTCGGATCGGAGTTCGAACGCGAAAAAGAGCATCTCTTTCTCGCCAAGCCTTACTTACCTGATCGGCTCGCGCAAACCGTGGCGATGCATCTGCAATCGCAAGATGAGCCGGCACTCGCTGCAAGCTAACAGTTAAAATTGTTCGGGGAGCCCGCGCCCTCGCGTGCTGGTTTCGGCGGCTCGCCGAGCGAACTTCGAGGTGCCATTGCCGAAACCGGCCTTTTCTTTCACTTTCGCGGTTTTCAGACTCTCGCGATTATCAAGGTGAAAAAAGCGCGTTTCTGAGAGGAGAAACGGGGTCTGGCTGGGGGCGGAATCGAACCGCCGACACGAGGATTTTCAGTCCTCTGCTCTGCCAACTGAGCTACCCAGCCGAATCGCAATGCCACTACTGCTGCAATGAGAGGGCGGGTGCTCATTAAAGCAGAAAACGCTCAACCCTCAATGCCGAGTTGTAGTGGCGGTCTATCGGCGCTCATAGAGTACTGCTACAGAAATCTGCGGCTCGACAGAGTCTCGCCCTACCAGCGACGCCGCTACAGAAAGCTTCGCTTCAAATTGACGGCGCGCTCAAGTAACTCGAGATACTCCGCGCGCGATACTTCCACGGCCCCAAATTGAAAGAGATGCGGCGTGAGCCACTGGGTGTCGAGTAAGACAAAGCGTTGTCGTTTCAAGTGTTCGACCAGCGCAGCCAGCGCGATTTTTGAAGCATCGGTTACCCGATGAAACATCGATTCACCGAAGAAACCGCCGCCAATAGCCACACCATACAATCCGCCCGCCAGTCTGCCCTTTTGCCACGCTTCCACCGAATGCGCGTGACC